>JAYTIB010000116.1:0-2351 GCA_043732205.1 Schlesneria sp.
GATGCGCTGACTCCGGAGAAATTCAAACTGTTCACCCGTCGCGACGGATTCGAGAAGGTGCTGGAAGGGATCAAAGCGGCTCAGCGGGTCGGATTCGAACCGGTGAAGATCAACGCCGTTTCCGTCCGCGGATTGACCGAAGAGGAGATCGTCCCGTTCGGCCACTTCGCACGAGACACCGGTGTCGATGTCCGGTTCATCGAGTACATGCCACTCGACGCCGACAACGCCTGGGAACGCGGCAAGGTCTTGTTCGCCCACGAGATCATCGAGCGACTGTCGTCCGAGATCATGCCACTGATCCCCGAGGGGCAGCCGGACCGGAACGCGCCGGCGACGGATTTTGTCTTCGAAGACGGAGTCGGCCGGATCGGCTTCATCGCGTCCATCAGCCAGCCGTTCTGCATGAGCTGCAATCGCATCCGCATCACCGCCGACGGCAAGCTGCGCAACTGCCTGTTCAGCCTGGAGGAGACGGACGTTCGCTCGCTGTTGCGGGACGGCGGCAGCGATGAGGCCATCGTCGCCGCGATCCGGTCCAGCGTTGCGGCGAAGAAGGAAGGGCACGAGATCAACACGGCCCGTTTCATTCAACCCGAGCGGCCGATGTATTCGATCGGCGGATAGCGGTCTGTGAAACAACGTAGCTCGGACGCCTCGTCCGAGCGAACCCCAACCGAAAAGCACGGACGAGGCGTCCGTGCTACGGCTTATTCAACGGGTTGACAGGGCACCGATCACGAGTGCCACTCATTCGGCAGCGTCGTCTCTTTGGGGATGACGATGATGCCGTCCGCCAGCACGACGCTCGAATCGCTGTTGGACAGCGGCTTGGTGTTGGAGACCTGCACGTTGCGGCCAATCCGGCAGTTCTTGTCGACGATCACACCATCCAAGAGGCTGCCGTCACCGATGCCGATCGGTGGCAGACCCTGGGCTTGTTCCGCCGCCAATTCCTTGGCCGATTGATAAAAGTCGGACCCCATCAGGATCGAATTCGAGATCCGCACATTCTTGCCAATCTTGCAGCGCAGACCGATGACCGAGTTTTCGATCACCGCCCCTTCGCCGATGACACAGCCATCGGAAATCAGGCTGCTCGTGATGCGGACTCCATCCAGCCGGGTCGGCGGCAGGAAGCGGGCATGCGTGAAGATCGGGGCGTCTTGGTTCTCCAGTGTGAACGGCGAGTTCGGACGCGTCAGATCGATGTTCGCATCGTAGAACGAGCGAATGGTTCCGATGTCCTCCCAGTATCCGTCAAACAGGTGCGCATGGACGTTGTGAGTCCGGATCGACATCGGGAAAACTTCCTTGCCGAAGTCATGGTAATCGCTCTTTGTCAGCAGGTTGATCAAGACGTCACGGTTGAAGACGTAGATGCCCATGTTGCCGAGGCAATCCCGCCCGTTGCTCTTGATCCCCCGCGAATCAATCCAGGCGGGATCGGTCCGGACGTGTTGGTCGATTTCCAAATCGGTCTGCGGCTTTTCGAGGAATCCTCGCACTCGACCGGAATCGTCCACGCGCATGATTCCGAATCCGCGGGCCGCTTCGCGCGTGACCGGGATGGCGGCAATCGTGGCATCCGCCCCCGACTTCTTGTGCGTCTCCAAGAGTTCGCGATAGTCCATGCGATAGAGCTGATCGCCCGACAGGATCAGGTAATACTCGACGTTCTTTTCCCGCAGGTTGTTCAAGTTCTTGCGCACGGCATCGGCGGTCCCCTGATACCAGGCTTCCCCCTCCATCGTCTGCTGGGCCGCCAGGATTTCGACAAACCCGCCATCGAACCGGTCGAACCGGTAGGTCTGGCGGATGTGTTGATGCAGACTGACCGAATTGAATTGTGTCAGCAGGTAGATGCGATTGAGCCCGCTGTTCAGGCAGTTCGAGATGGGAATGTCGATGATGCGGTACTTGCCTGCCAACGGAACCGCGGGCTTGGATCGATACTGGGTCAACGGAAACAGTCGCGTCCCCTTGCCGCCCCCCAACACCACCGCCAACACGTTTTGCATTCGCCCAACCCCTTACGCGACTCAGATGCCGCACACCACAACGAGAAACTCCAGTTCAATGGCACCGGAGCAGTCGGGCGGGTTCAGCAGTCGTTGCCCTCCGTCACGGAAGCTCACAGCGTTGGCGAGAGAATATCAGCGCCGGGTTCGTTTGGGGAGCAACATCAAGGGGGGGCGCGCGAAGGGGGTGTGCGTCACGATTCTGGGTGGAATCCGAAAGGCGGTTCATCCCAGTCTGTCAAAGTCGCGGCGGCTCTTGGACGAACGCGAGGAATCGGCATACAAGCACGCTGCGCAAGCGAGTGAGTGAGTGAGTGAGTTTTCAGGCAC
>JAYTIB010000117.1:0-6282 GCA_043732205.1 Schlesneria sp.
CGTGATGGTTGAATTCGCCGAGATGGGCGAGGACGTTGGCGACGATGCGGTCGCGCTGATCGCGTCGCTGAAAGAGCAGTTCGCCGCCGCCGAGTTGCAAGCGATGTTGTCCGGGCCTCACGACGGCAACGCAGCCTACGTCGCCGTTCAATCGGGCGAGGGCGGGACCGACGCGCAAGACTTCGCCGAGATGCTGCTGCGGATGTACCAGCGCTGGGCCGAAGTGCGCGGCTTCCAGACGGAGCTGCTCGATTCGTCACCGGCCGAGGAGGCGGGGATTCACTCGGCCACGCTGATCGTTCGCGGGCCGTTCGCCTTCGGACTGCTCAAGGGTGAGACCGGCAACCACCGCCTGATCCGGATGAGTCCCTTCGACTCGGCCCATCGCCGGCAAACATCGTTCGCCGCCGTCGATGTCACGCCGGAACTCGACGACAGCATCAACATCGACGTCGCTTGGGACGACCCCAAAATCATCCGCGAAGACATCTGCCGGGCGAGCGGCGCGGGAGGCCAGAAGGTCAACAAGACCGACTCGGCGATCCGGTTGACTCACCTGCCGACCAACGCCGTCGTGCAGTGCCAGAACGAACGGAGCCAGCATCAGAACCGGGCCCTCGCGCGAAAGTTCATGATCGCCAAGCTGTATCAGATGGAGGAGAACAAGCGCGACGCGGAGATCTCCGCCCGGCGCGGCCAGAAGTCGCGGATCGGCTTCGGCGGCGAAACAATCCGCAGCTACGTCCTGCACCCCGAGTCGTACTGCAAAGACAACCGCTCCGACTACAAGACGGCCCACCCGCAGGCCCTGCTCGACGGCGACCTCGATCCGTGGATCGAGTCGTATCTCCGCTGGGCACTGGAACAGAGCCAGTCGTAGAAACGCAGATCGGGGAGTTCGGAGCGTGAAGCGAAAGAGTCACGCCTTCGGAGTGGGGGACGTGAGTCCCCTGTTGGGCGATCAACCACAGAACCGCAATGAACCACAAGTCCTCCACGTGCTCCAAGCGTTGTCACCGTTTGAATGCGTGTCCTGCGAATGCTTGCGACTGAATGCGTCGTGAAGCGCTCGCTTGCGAGTGATTGGTTCGCGAAGCGCACGAAGCAAAACACAATTCCGCAGTTGGGTGTCAATGAGACTTCGTCACAATGTCTGATCCGCTCTTCGCCGTCGTTGTGAGCGTTCCGGAAGAGCACTTTCCCGACGATGATGACATTTGCTTGACCGCTGGTAAGTTCGTCTGCCGTCGTTTGGAATCGCATCTCATTCAATATGGACACACAATCGCTGATTGGATCAGGGGCGGCTGCGAAGAAGACTGGGGTGTGTACTTCGAGTCCCAGCGGGACGACGAGGTGTTTGCCTACATGATTTGCTTCTTTCCGGATGCAGTGGGAAAAGTGCAATGCCTGATGGCCGTTCAATACTATTTGAAGATTCCCTTTCTCAAACGGTTCTTCAAGAGGCCCGCTCAACTTGGAAATGATCACCACTTGCACCAAACTATGCAGGAGTTCGGCAACACATTCAGTTCGTCACGCATGTTGACTCAGTCCCAATTTGACGCGGAATGTTAGGGCACAAAATGTCGGTCGCCTCATCGAAAGCCGATCGGTCAATCCGAGCGCTGGTTGGACGGTTTTCGTGTCTTCGAGGGTCGATGGCCGCCGCTGGCTTACCGTGGACGTTGTGTGCATGTTGGAACAATCGAAGGAATCGACGATGCGAACTCAATTCACTCTCATCTCTTGGCTGATGGTTGCCATTATCGGTTGCGGCTCCGAAGTTCCCGGCACGAGTCAATCGAAGCTTCAGCCAGCCATCCAGCCTGCGTCACAGCAGGCCGCCGAACAGCCGAAGCCTGTCGAGGTGGCGAAGGCCGACAAGGTGGAGGCCGCAGCCGCAACGAGTGCCGTTCCCGCCCTAGAAGAACCAACCGCCGACGGGCACAACTGGCTGAAGCGCGAGGAACTCGAAGCGGGTTGGGTGCGGCTGTTTGATGGGCAGACGCTGTTCGGGTGGAAGGCCAACAATGACGTAGTCTGGTCGGTGAAGGAGGGCGTCCTCTCGGCAGAGACCGGCGAGGCGGGGCTGCTCTGCACGACGAGTCGCTTTGCCGACTATGAGCTGCGTTGTGACTTCAAGCTGGCCGAGAAAGGGAACAGCGGGATCTTTCTGCGATCGCCGATGAAGCCAACCGATCCGGGAATCGACTGCTACGAACTGAACACGTGCGACGAGCATCCGTCGGGGTTCCTCACGGGGAGCCTCGTCAAACGGGCCAAGCCCGAGACGCCGGTGACGAGCGGCGGGGCATGGCACTCGTACCATGTCCGCGTCGAGGGACCGAAGATCGTCGTGCAGATGGATGGCAAACCGGTGCTCGACTACACCGACGCGACCGACAAGCCGCTGAAGACAGGTCACATCGGCTTGCAGTTCCGGGAGGGGAAGATCGAGTTCCGCAACGTCTATCTCAAGCCGCTCGGCACGCAGCCGCTGTTTGATGGCGAGTCGCTCAAGGGCTGGCGCGAAGTCCCCGGCGGGAAGAGCACATTCACGGTCAAAGACGGCACGATCCACGTCAAAGACGGCCGCGGTTTCTTGGAAACGGAACAGACCGCCGGCAACTTCGTCCTGCAATTCGAAGCGATCACCAACGGCGACAAGCTGAACAGCGGGATCTTCTTCCGAGCCATGCCGGGAACCGAAAAGGCCCCGTCGAACGGCTATGAATTTCAGATCCAAAGCGGCTTCAAGAACGACGACCGGACTCAACCGGACGACCACGGCACGGGAGCGATCTTCAAACGGGCCCCAGCCCGCCGGGTGATTTCCAGCGATCGCAAATGGTTCACCGCGATGCTCGTCGCCGACGGCCCGCACTTCACGACGTGGATCGACGGCGTGCAGGTCGTCGACTGGACCGACGACCGCCAGCCGAACGACAATCCGCGAGACGGACAACGCCTCGCCCCCGGCCACTTCAGTTTGCAGGGTCACGATCCGACCACGGACCTCGCGTTTCGAAACCTGCGGCTGATCAACACGCCGGAGTGATGAGGCGGAGCGGCAGGAATCGGTCGACAAGCACGCAGCGCAAGCGAGTGAGTGAGGATCGGCGCATCAATAACTGTCGGGAATTGGCGAACTCAAACCGTAGCATGGACGCCTCGTCCGTGCGGCAAAACATGACCGTCGGTGAAATTGGGCCGCACGGACGAGGCGTCCATGCTACGGCAGTTATTGATGCGCCGGTCCTTATCAGGCACACTCGCTTGCGCTGCGTGCTTGTATTTGGGAAAACTTTCATCTGCCGCTGGACTGAGTGTCCGTTCTCGCCTGAAAAACAAAGAGCCCTCGGACCGATTGCTCGGTGACGAGGGCTCTCTGCCAGAAAGGAGACGCAGTGTCTTCTAGAGTGTCTTGTGTCTTGTCCGTTATCACGAGTGGCAATGACCGTGTGAATCTCAGCCTTCCGCGGTCGGGGCGGTGCCGACGATGTCGTTGGGGCCGTCGCAGAAATCGATCTCGTCGTGGAATCTGCTCCCGTCGATCATGCCGCCGTGACCGGTCAGACCCTGGTAGCGATAGCTCTGGTTCACCGCACCAAAGGCGCTGGCCACATCTTCGAGTTCCTGGTTGATCGCACTGGCGACTTCCGACAGGCCGACCACCATTGACAGGACGGCGATCGTGGAGACCAGCACCAACTCGGCCGAGATGATGAAACCGGCTTCGTCATTCCAGAGTGCGAGAAACAGGGTCGTCATGATGCGTGAACCTTCCGGTGCGAAGAGAGAACGGGGTGCGAGAGGATTTGTGTCGTAGCGGAATTCGCCAGCCTTCAGTTCAGCGGCGGATCGTGGTGCGGTCGCCGGTGAATCTGGGGATCGGTGAATTGGTGCGATTCAACCGATCGGTGCGGACAGGGGAATTGGCGGCGCGATGGGGATGTCGGTGAGTCGAGGTCGTTATTGCTCGCCAGTGGGGCTGACGCTGGTGATGCTCTTGCCGTCGCAGAAGTCAGAGCTGTCACGGTTGCGGCTGCCGTTGTTCCTGCCGCCGTGTCCGCTTGTGCCGTTGGCTTGAAAGCTTTGGTTCATGGCTCCGAAAGCCGATGCCACGTCTTCCAGTTCGTTGTTGATGTTCAGGGCGACTTCCGACAGTCCGACGACCATCGCCAGGACGGCGATTGTGCCGATCAGGATCAGTTCGGCGGAGACGATGAAACCGGCTTCATCAGCGATCAGACGAGCAACAGCGGCGTGCATGGCGAGCCCCTTTCTGGAGGACTGTTTGTTTCGCAGGATGGTTGACCTGTAAAGCAGACTGAATGCCATTCGCGGTTCCGCGTGCAGTTTTTTTGACGCCGGCACTCGGCAGCAAGTCGCAAGTCATGCCAACAGCGGGTGTTGTCGACTTGTGAACACCTGTCATTTCCTTGAAGCGCGGTGTCTGTCGCGGATGACGGCGTGTTGCCGCAACGCCACATCGGTTTCGACCGCCGGGCGGATGGTTTGTCACAACCGGCGGCAAAACATAGAGTTGCCGGTGTAGCGGCGATGATGCCGGTGAATGGTGATGCCACAACGCCACAGCGACGCGCTCGTCCCGGCCGATCGCGGACGTGGCGACCACGCATCACTCGACGATACACGAAGAAAGGCTCGGGTTTCGAACGCATGACGGAACGCGCGACGACCCTGTTGACCGAGAACCTGCGCTGCATCCGCGAGCGGATTGAAGCGGCTTGCACGCGTGCGGGCCGGCGCGTCGGCGATGTGACGCTGGTGGCGGTGACCAAGTACGCCGAACTCGATTGGGTTCGGGCGCTGGTCGAGCTGGGGGTCACGGATCTCGGTGAAAGCCGTCCGCAGCAACTGGTCTTTCGCGCGGGGCAATTGCCGCCTCATGTTCGCTGGCATCTGATCGGACACCTGCAGCGCAACAAGGTCGAATCGATCCTCCCCGCCGTCGCCCGGATCCATTCGGTGGATTCGGTGCGTCTGATCGAGGCGATCAACACCGGGGCGCGGAAGCTGGGTTTGCGGCCACGTCTGATGTTGGAGGTCAATGTTTCGGGCGAGCCGTCGAAGGATGGCTTCGATCCGGCCGACCTGCTGTCGACCTGGCCGGCGCTCTGTCGGCTGGAGTCGATCGCGATCGAGGGACTGATGACGATGGCACCGCTCGGCGATCACGTCGAAGCCGCGCGTCCGGTGTTCCGGGCTCTGCGCGAACTGCGCGACCGCCTCGTCGATGCCGCCAGTGGAGCGTGTCTCCTGCCGGACCTCTCGATGGGAATGAGCGGTGATTTCGAGATCGCCATCGAAGAGGGAGCGACGCTGGTCCGCGTCGGTAGCGGCTTGTTCGAGGGACTGGCGGCGGGCTGAGGCAGCCGGCAGGAAATCAACCACGAATGGCGTAGTGGTCGAACAACTTTCATTTGCCCCGTAGCACGGACGCCTCGTCCGTGCGGAACCCCCGATATCGATGGGCGCACGGACGAGGCGTCCGTGCTACAGCAACCCGGCAAATCAACGTTGTTCGACCCGTAGGACGGATTTCCAATCCGTCCGTCAACACCGGACGGATTGGAAATCCGTCCTACGGGTAGATCATTTCCTGCCGGCTGCCTGAGTGGGGCGACGCGACCTCACAACCGGTTTGATTGGCGTCACCGGAACCGGTTCCGGCGCGACGGGCAAAATCGCAACGTCGTTGCCATCGCACCACGTCCCGTGAGCTATGTTTTTCGTCAGGACGCCCTTCGTCGGAGTTCGTCGAGTTGACGTCTCCGATGTTGTGTTGGCGTCGAACGCTGACTGGCAGGAGCAACGCTCCGAATCGTGGAACGTCCGTCCACCCCTCACTGAACAATCCTCTGGAGCCTGATATCGTGACCCAAGCCACTGTGGAATCCACCCTCGACACGACTGCCGTCGACACCACCGCTGTACGAGAAGTCTTGGCGCAACACGGCCGGCTGACGATCGACGTGCGGACCCTGGATGAAGACTTCGACCTGTATGGTGCCGGACTGACATCGCTGGCGACGGTCGGGATCATGCTGGCCTTGGAAGACCGGTTTGAAATTGAGTTTCCCGAATCGATGCTCAGCCGCAGCACGTTCCGCAGCGTCGCCTCGATCACCGAAGCCGTCACCAAACTGGCGGGTTGAGGACTTGGCGAACATTGACTTCCCAACCTGTGTGGTGTGGCTGGGGTCGAGTCTTCGAGCCCCCAGCGCATCGACATCGAGACTGGGGGCTCGAAGA
>JAYTIB010000118.1:0-2347 GCA_043732205.1 Schlesneria sp.
GAGCGCTTTGCGCTTTGCACTTTGCACTGATCACTTCTCACTTTGCACTTTCCCTTCCCCGCGATTCATATCTGCGCTTGGTGCGTGTCACCGAGGCCCGTCTTGACACGAGTGTCGCCCCTGCCTAGATTCCCGCGCCGTCTTGTGTCTTGTCCGAAGATCTTGAGCGACGGTCGTGAACGCGGGCCACGAAGTCTGCGGAAATGACTGTGGCGACGGGAGCGATTTTGCCGACAGTTGGTTCGCAGGTGGAAGATTTGCCAGTCTCCCCCAGACAGGATGTCCGGTGGAATTGGTGATCGCCCGCGGGTGACTCCGATCGGCGGTTGGAATTCGGTCGGCATCACGGCGGACGAGTCGGTTGGCGAATACGTGTTGGACAACCTGAGTGCCCTTCGAGCACGCTCGGATGCGAAAGGAATCGCAGATGACGTTCATCCTTCCCCTCAATGCCGGTTCGGATCGTCCGGTCCCGTTCATTGATCTGGTCCCGCAGTTTCAGTCGATGTCGGCCGAAGTCATGGCCGCTGTCGAGCGGGTCTTCGCCGAGCAGAAGTTCATCCTGGGTGACGAAGTCACTGGGCTCGAAGAGGAGATCGCCACCTACTGCGATTCGCGGTTTGCCATCGGCTGCAACTCGGGGACCGACGCCCTGATCATCGCGCTGCAGGCGCTGGATGTCGGCGAGGGGGACGAAGTCATCACGACACCGTTCTCGTTCTTCGCCACCGCCAGTTCCATCTGCCGAACCGGGGCGACGCCGGTGTTCGTCGACATCGATCCGGAATCGTTCAACCTGGATGTGGATGCTGTCGAGGATGCGATCACGCCGCACACCAAGGCGATCATGCCGGTCCATCTGTTCGGCCAGTGCTGCGACATGGAACCGCTGTGGCGGCTGTGCCAAAAGTACAAGCTGCACATTGTCGAAGATGCCTGCCAGGCGATCGGCGCGGAGTTCGAGGGTCGCCGGGCCGGAGTGCTGGGGACCGTCGGTTGCTTCAGCTTCTTCCCGACGAAGAATCTCGGTGGGGCCGGCGATGGCGGGATGATGACCACCGACGATCCGGAACTGGTCGCGAAGTTGCGCCGGCTGCGGGTCCACGGTGACGTGGGACAGTACGAGCACCTTGAACTCGGGATGAACAGCCGTCTGGATGCGCTGCAGGCGGCCGTTCTGCGGGTCAAACTGAAACGACTGGATGACTGGACCGCGGCCCGCCAGAACAACGCCCGACGCTACGGGGAGATGTTCCAGCAGGCGGGAATCCTGGATGCCATCACGCTCCCCGTCGAGCGCGAGGATCGCCGGCACGTCTTCAACCAGTTTTGCATCCGGGTCGAACACGGTCGCCGCGACCACGTGATGCAACAACTGAAGGCCGCGAAGATTGGTTGTGCCGTCTACTATCCGAAGCCGCTGCACCTGCAGACCTGCTTCAAGCATCTCGGCTACGAGCAGGGTCAGTTCCCGGAAGCGGAAGCCGCGTCGAAAGACATCCTGGCACTCCCCAGTTACCCGGAATTGCCGGTCGCCGACCAGGACCGGGTCATCGATTGCGTGGTGGGCATCTGCCGCGAGATGCGTCAAGCCCCGCCCGTTCGTCGGGCCGCCTAGCGGTCGAACAGATTTGATTTGCCGGATTGCTGTAGCACGGACGCCTCGTCCGTGCGTCCATCGGTATCGGAGTTTTCGCACGGACGAGGCGTCCGTGCTACGAGGCAAATGAGTGCTTCGAGGCAAATGAAAGTTGTTCGAGCACGAACAGATCAGGGTCACTCACAGCGTTCATCGCGCGCACGGGATGGGGAAACGACGGAATGAGTAATTCTCCCGCTTCACGCTTTCCGCGCGGACGCATCCTGACGGGTGTGGTCGTGGTCCTGTTGGCGGCGGGTTGGGGTGCCTACAGCGTGATCCATCGTCAGGCTGATCCCGTCAACGAAGCGGAACTCGAAGACGACTTCGCCTTCATGGAGTCGGCCGGGACGCCGGGTTCGGATCGCGAACCCCGGCGATTATCGACCGCCACCTTCACCGATGTGATGACGGCGGGACACCGTGAATCAGACGACCAACAATCCACCGTCGCGCCGGCGGGATTCGAACAGCCACGACCGGATTCGAATCCGGCCGCGTGGTTGAATGGCACCATTGAGGATGCCGCGACGGAACCGGCACCGTGGCCATTGCGGGGGGCGGACGCACCGGCCACCCGCGGATTCAACCGCCCATTCACGACGAAGTAATCGCTCCGAGCTTGTGAGTTTTTGTGGCGTGGGTTTCAACCCACGCCAGATGTCGTACCGCGTCGGCTAAAGCCAACGCGACATCTTGTGGCGGACC
>JAYTIB010000119.1:0-16189 GCA_043732205.1 Schlesneria sp.
TCGCCGCCATGCCAGAATGACTCCCTTCCAAGAGGTCATTCTCCCTGGCGCAAACGGCGTGCCGAACTCAAGTGTTTTTTAAGGTAAGTGCCATTGGGCGCTAGCCGCCGGTCTCTTGGAAATCACCGGCGGCTAGCGCCTTGCCGCTCTTTACCAACCCGACGCGTGAGCGAGGGCGAGGGCGAGCGACAGGGGCCATTCCCTGCAATTCCCTCGCTCACGCTTCGGGTTACTTGGTTAAAGTGAGTGCCATTGGGCTACCGCCTTGCCGCTCATTTCACACAACTTTCAACAGGAATGGCGCATAGCCACAAGTTACCAATCCCTGTGGCTGTGATGGCCAGTCCGTGATACCTCGCGCGGAATGAAAAGAGACATTTTCGTGGAGGGGTTGTGGGTGGCATGACACGCTCCTCGGCGGAGCCAGGGAAGTGAGTCAGGGATGGGACGGAAAAGGGGACAAGTCCGAATGGCACTGTCGTGTGCGTATCTGCCGTGACACCTTGGCGTCGTCGGCTGCGAGTTGTTTCTTGAGGACGTGTGGCGGGGTCCTTGCATCAGCTTGCAGCCGTGGCGGCGGCGGTTGAGGACGCGGGTTCGAGGCGGCCGGGACGGTTGGCGACCACGCATTCGGTGAACATGGACAGCGGCGTCCGGCAATGGGTGGTGATGTTCTCCGGCGCGATGCGGCTTCGTCCAGACGACCAGATGGTCGCAGGGGCCAAGGCGGCGGCCGCGGCGGAAATCGACGTGCCGCTTCAGTTGCATCCGCGTGCAACTCTGCACACCGCGACCCAGCAGCAGCGTGATCAGGAAGATTGAGCGGAAGTCGCGGTCGGCTTCGCCAGACCGGCCGCCAGACGCTGCGCGGTGATCGCCGCCACCGCCGCTTGCTTGACGTCCCGCAGCACCTGGCCCAGAAACGCCCACTGCACGTTCACGGTCGAATAGACACAGCCCATCGCGCACAGATTCTTGTGCATGGCAAAAATCCGCTCGATGCGCTCGGCCGACAACACCGAGGCAAACGCAAACCGGGCTGATGCAGAACGGCCGCGACCACTTGTTGAAAACCACCGCCCAAACCACTGCTGACCGAACGCGGCGAATCAGATGGAGATTCCATCGTAAGCCCCTCCCCGGCTGCGAGAGACACCGATCACCAAGGAGGGCCGGGTCACGCCCAACCTCCACGCCCAACCATGCCCAACAGCGCCATTCGGTCCCGGACCAATTCCCTACCTTGAACCATAGTAGAACAGCATCATTCCCAAGGCGATCTGGTGGAACACGGGTGGCAGGCCGAGCGACAGGTTCATGAACTCGGGAATCGACGCCAGGACCAGGACAACCAGCACCGTCATCGCCTTGATGTCGCCCCAGGTGCCCGAGGGTGGGTTCACCCGCCGGCGGTTGAACCAGCCGCCAACGGTCCGGGCCAGCGAACCGAGCAGGTAGGCGAACACGATGCCGATCAATGACACGGCCTGTGTGTGAAACAGACGATGCTCGCGGTACAGGTAGACCGCCAGCCCCACGAACGCCAGCACGATCAGCGTACGGATCGAATTCTTGGGCAGGAACAGCGGATGAAGTTCCCGCTCGATCACGCCGTCCTGTTCCAGTCGTGCCATCACGTCCGGCGGCAGCGACACAAAGCGGCGCGACGTGAAGTAGTGGGCCAGTGCGATGAGCAGCGTCTGAATCCACAGGACATCGACGTCCAGACCCCGCGCCAGCCGGGAGATGACCACGGCCATCACAATCAACGTCAGCAACGCCCGGACACTGCCGATCGGCAGTCCCAGCGGCGGCCACATCTTCGGCGATCCCTCAAATTCACGGCTCATGGTGTCGATCCTTTCCTGTGTCATGGCGATCCGGCATGTTCGGCTGTCGCAGTCTAATGGATTCGCTGGGCTGCCAGAACCATCAGCGGCTACTGTCGGTATGAGCCCGTGAACGGGCTATCATGCCCCGCGGATCAAAAGCTCCACGTTTGATCTCCACACGATACGAGTCACTGAGAGTGAACGATGAACCAGCAGACGTTGTCCATCGGCGATCTCATCGCGGGGTTGTCGCAGCCCGGCGCCTATCCGAGTCCCGTTGATCGCGTGGACGTCCGGCAGACGCACATCTCGGCGGTGTTTCTGGCGGGTACACATGTCTTCAAAGTGAAGAAGCCCGTGCGGCTGCCGTTTCTGGATTTCAGCACACTCGAACAGCGGAAGTTTTACTGCGACGAGGAAGTGCGACTCAACCGCCGACTGGCTCCGGACGTGTACCTGGGAGTGGTCCCGATCCAGGCCACTCCCGACGGACTGCGGATTGGAGGCGACGCGACGGGGCCGGTTGTCGAATGGGCGGTCAAGATGACGCGCCTGCCCGACGACGCGACGTTTGCGACCCGGATCGAACGCGACATCCTGACGAATGCTGACGTTGAAACACTCGCGCAGCGCGTGGCCACGTTTCATCGCGCGGCGCGGCTCACTGGTGGTTCCAATGACTCGCTGGCGGCGAAGATATCCGCGTGCGGAGAGTTCGACCGGGTCGCCGCGGCCGTTCGGGACAACATCGCCTTCGCGCAGAAACAGGTGGGGCGGACCATCTCAGCCGCGGTGTGTGAAAGATTACGCGCCGCGACCGAACTGTCGCTGAGCCGCCTGAAGCCGCTGATCGACCGGCGTGTCGCCGAAGGGATGATCCGCGACCTGCATGGTGATTTGCATCTGGACCATGTCTATCTGTTTGAAGACCGGCCGCCGCCCGCGGATGTGGTGATCATCGACTGCATCGAGTTCAGCGAAGCCTTCCGTTTCATCGACGTCGTGGCCGACATCGCGTTCTGTGCGATGGACTTTTCGTTTCATGGCCGCGGCGACTTCGCCCGCTCGTTCAGCAGCGCGTACTTCGCGGCAACCGGGGATGTCGACGGACCGGGATTGCTGCCGTTCTACACGGCGTACCGTGCCGCCGTGCGCGGCAAGGTCGAGGGAATGTTGGCGACGGAACCGGAAGTACCGCCGGCGCAACGCGACGCCGCAGCCACCCGATCGGCGGCGTATTGGCTGCTTGCGCTGGGCGAATTGGAACCCGCCGCACAGCGTCCGGCGCTGGTGCTGGTGTCAGGATTGCCGGGCACCGGGAAGTCGACCGTCGCAAAGGAACTCGCCGCATCGCAGGGATTTCAATGGATCCGGAGCGATGCGGTCCGGAAGGAACTCGCCGACGAAGCGGGAGTCGCATTGGCCGACGCGCCGAACGAGTACCTGTCGGGAATCTACTCGATCGAGTGGACTGAACGGACGTACGCCGAATGTCTGCGTCGCGCTTGTGCGGCCCTGCGACTCGGCGGCCGGGTTGTTGTCGATGCGACGTTTGTGGAGGAACATCGCCGCCAACAGTTCTTGTCGGCCGCGATCCAACTCGGCGTGCCAGCCGTCTGGCTGGTGTGCGACGCCGCGCCGTCGGTGGTTCGCGACCGCCTGGCAAAGCGCCGGAACGACGCATCGGACGCCGACTGGTCGATCCACCAGCAGGCCGCGTCCGCCTGGCAAGCGCCGGGCCCGCTCGCAACCCGCGTGCTGGTCACGATCGATGCGAATCGGGATTCGCAATCCATGCTGACTCAGGCGACCGGCGCGATCACTCGGGCGCTCGGTGCTTTGATGTGACTGCATGTCAAAGAATCAGCCCGAAGAATTCATGAGTAACCACGAATCGCACGAATTGCACGAATCAGAAAAGACAGGGGACACAAGCTCGAAGACAGGCTGTTGGACCGCATCTGAAGCCAACCCGCCGCATGGTCGATCCTCGGTTTGGATTCGTGTCATTCGTGAGATTCGTAGAGACAAATCCGGGTGAGCATGGGCGAAGGCCTGGGCATCAGCCGCCCGTCACGTTCGGCTTATCGGCGGGCTTGGGGGCCGCGCTGGGTGCTGCGGCCGGGGCCGCGGCGGGCACCGCAGTGGGGGCTGCGCTCGGCGTGGAGAACACGTTCAGGGGCGTGAGCGCATTGGCCGGGCGGTCGTCGTCGAGGACCGCGGGTTCGGGGATCTCTTCGATCAAGTTCGCGAACAGCAGCCGCTTGGATTCCTTCAGCACGAAGTTCGCGTCCATGAACGGTTCCGCACCGATGTCGAGCCAGCGGATGCGTCCTTCGGCGTCGATCAGGAATGTCCCGTGCAGCGGAACCTTTTCGAAATCGTCAAACGCATGGTATTGCTTGAAGGCCGCCAGCCCGGCGTCGGAGAGAAGCGGGAAGGGGAACGTGCCGTCCTTCTTGTAGCTTTCGTGCGACTTCTTCAAGTCTTCCAGACTGTCGGTGCTGACCGCGATCAGCGAAATTCCGGCCTGCTCGAATTCCACCGTCTGCGGCGCGAACGCCTGCAATTGCTGAACGCAGTGCAGGCAGCCGAAGCCGAGGTAGAAGACCACGACGACCGGCCGTCCGCGATACTGGGCCAGCGTGTGCAACTTGCCGTCGGTATCCGGCAGCGACCACTCACTGGCGGGGGACGGTGCCCACTGGATGGGGCCGAGCGACGCCAGTTCCGGCAGTTCGGCGGCGTTCTTCGCGACGGGCTTTGGCTTGCGCCAATCGGCACCGAAGCCGAGTTCCATCGCGATGGGAGTCAGCCGCGAGAAAGGAGCCACATCCAAATCGATCACGCCGGAGATTTCCCGCAGCTTTTCGAACGACTGTTTCGCGTCGTCCTGCTTGTCATGCCGCCATTGCAACTGGATCAATGCGGCGAGCGGCAGCACTTCGTTCTTGTTGTTGTTCACCAGATTCTGCACTGACTTCAGGGCCTCGTCCTTTTTGCCGGCTTGGAATTCGATCTCGGCGAGGTATTCGTCGGGGACGCCGGTCGCCTTCTTCAACCGATCGAGGGCTTCGGCTGGCTTCCCTTCCAGCAGCAGCACGTACCCCTGCAGTTCGTCGATCGCCCGTTCCAGCACGCGGACCTTTTCGTTGGTGGGCTGTTTGGCCTGGTTCTCGGCCGCTTCCACGGCCTTGGCGTCCTTGCCGTCATACTTGGCCCGGGCGACGGCGGTGTCGACGGCGATCGCGGTGTCCTGCTTCACGCGCTTGAGACGGCGTTCGAGTGCCGCCAGTTGCGTCTTGCCGTTGTCGGCATCCCCCTTGCGGAAGTACGCGCGGCCGAGCATCCGGAGGCGCTTGACCAGTTCCGGGTGGTCTTCGGTCGGTCCGAGATACTGCGTCTGCGCATCGGCGATCAGGGCCTCCCACATTTCGAACTTGGAGTAGCTCTCATACAGCCGCAGCCGGCCGTAGTGGGCGCTCTTGCCGCCGTTGGGATTGTTGTACTTGGGATGCCGCGGCAGCTCGATCGTGTTTCGCGACAGTGCCACGGCGTCCTTCGCGCGCCCCAGGTGCTGGAGGTTGCGAACCAGCCATTCATTGTTGTGGGCGAAGTTGTGGATGGCGTCCGGCAGGATCACGTCGCGCATCATGTAGGCGTGGTCGGTCCGCGCCGCGGCCTCCTGGTGCCAGGCGGCGTCGAAGTATTGTTTCAAGCCGGAGTACGTGTGGCCCGACATGTGCCACATGTGGGCGATCCCCGGTGCGGACAGGCCGCATTTTTCCGCCGAGTTCACCGCCTGCTGCGCCTTGTCGGTATCCCACAGGTGAATCCGGTAATGATGCATCGGGTGCAGGGGATTGGCCTGAAGAGTGCTGTTCATCAGCGCATCAATGACGAAGTAGCTGGGGATCGACAACTCCGAGCGACCCTGCCACAGCGTCAGGCCGAGCAGCGCCCGCGCTTCGGCGTCCTCGGGAAACTTGTGGACGATGTTTTCCAGCGCGGTGACGTAGTTCTGAATGCGGGCCTTGCGTTTCTTGTCGTCACCGAGGTCGGCCTTGTACCAGACATCCAAGGCATCAATGTAAATCTTCTCGCGTTCACTCACCGGCCCCTTGCGCTTCACCGCCTCGGCGATGAAGGCTTTGGAACGCTTGTCATTGTTGACGTTGGCCAGGGCCATTCCCCAATAGGCCATCGCGCAATCGGGATCCAGCAGGACGACTTGGCGAAACGACCGCTCGGCTTCAAAGTACCAGAAGCCGTGCAATTGGCCGATCCCCTGGTTGAAGAACGCCTGAGCCTGGGGATCTTTCGCGGTGATCGGAAGCGACACGTTGCCGGTCGTTCCCATCAGGTATGCGGCCCGCCGCGGACCTTCATCGAAAGCTTCACCATGATACGAATGGCCCGGCTTGATCCCGTTCTCGGGGCTGACCGCACTGGCGGGAATCTCGTCCGCCGACCAAGCGCACGGGACTGCGGTCAGACAAACGATGGCGAACATCGAGCGAATCATCTCAAGCCTCCCATCTCTCGATCTTGTCGGACATGTTTCTTTTCCAATCGAGCCGAGCCGTCACATGTACTCTTCGGCCACCGCGAAAAGCTTATGGATGAGCGAAATCAACTTGCGCCCATAGGACGTTTCGGTTAGTTCTTCCCAGATCGGGAATGCGTATTCGACGGGCGTTGTTGTCGGTGAATCCGGCGGCCAGGGATACTCTGGATTCGGTCCATCTTTTGCCAAGTTAGGAGCCATCTTCTGAAGGCTTTCTGCAATAGACGTAATCTTCCGGATTGTGTGTGTCCAGTTGTCGTTTTGTCCTTCGTACCCGAGTTGCTTTTGCGCTTTCGTGTTGGACGAGAGGCTGCGGAGGAAATTCACGAGTGCCTTGTGCGATTTTCTAATTGGACCGCTCTTCCACGCATTCGCCTTTCCGAGGAGTTCGGTTGCCATTTGGAGGTAATGCAGGGCATGGCAATGATGCAGCGACTTGTCGGAATTAAGCAGTCTGTAGACAGCGTACGCCGACTTCGCCTGGACGAGAAACAGCCGCTGTTCTTCCTTCATTTCTGACGCCCCCGGCGACCCCAGACGAGTGCGCCGTCGAACGTCCAGTCTTTCGGGAGCGATTTTCCGGGATCGGACCTAATCGTATTGAGGTGGTCCGCCGAGACGTCAGCGACCAGCAGCTTGTACTTCGCATCGTCGACATCAAGGCCAAAATCGATCGGCTCGATCTGCGTGGCTTCTCCCGTGAAGCGCTCGCTGACCTCCAACAGTCGGATTTCGTCCGAAGGAGATCCCGAGGGCAAGAACCAGACTTGGTGGATCCCCCCGTCGGCCCCCATGTGGCGATTCGCAACCCACTCTGCGATTTGATCCCGGTCGCTGCCCCGCTTCGGCTCTTTGGGCTCGCTCATCTTCTTGCGGATTTTCGCCGCGATGTCCGCTTCCTCAAGGTAGTCGAACCACTCGTCATGGGACATTGTTTTCGCGAACTTTTCCGGGACGGGGTTGTAGAGGCCGCGGTAATCGGACAAGTCGGAAGCGACGATAGGCGTGCTGCTGTGGACGAACTCGTACCCTGCAGCGTGAAGCTCCTCTGGAAACTTGAATACCTTGTAATGCTTTCGGTTTCGGGGATCGCGGCCAAGCTGCGGATTCGGGCGTGGCTGCCCGTCTGGCCAGTGATGGATTGCGTTGATGTCGTAGTCGAGCGTCACGCCATCGACCACGTCGCCCTCATACTCCTCGGTGCGAGGATCCTTTTGGGTAAAGACGTAATCATCCATCCCAAGGCGGCGAGCTTTGGCTAGGAACATGACATTCTCCAAATCGAACCCGCCAACATTTTCAACGGCCCTCCAGCAGGCTAAGGAGTTGACGGTTCGATGATAGCAACACGACGTTTTGAGCCAAAATCACGATCGCGATCACGTGATTTCCAAACGCCTTCGCATGCTGGCGGTCTGTTGTTCAAAAGGCGGATAGGACAGGGCTCTCGAACCTCTAGCCCCAATACGGTCAGGCTGGAGACCTATCCCACGTTCGAATCACTCCGCCTTGCCGAGCAGCTTTTCCAGTTGCTTCGACAACTCTTCACCGCGAGCCCGCATCGAGACAACCTTGCCGTCCTTGTCGACAAGAATCGCCGCGGGGATCGCGTTGATGCCGTAGTGCTGGGCCATCGGATGATTCCAGCCTTTGCCCTTCTGGACGTCTTCGTCGTACAACTGGGTCCAGGGGATCTCTTCCTTTTCGATGAACTTGTCGAGCGGTTCGCGCGACCGGTCGAGGCTGATGGCGACGACGTCGAATCCCTTGTCGTGGTACTTCTTGTAATTCTCTTTGACGTTCGGCAGTTCGCCGATGCAGGGGCCGCACCACGTGGCCCAGAAGTCGACCAGCACGACCTTGCCGCGGTAGGCGGACCAGTCAAAATCACCGCCGGCCAGCAGCTTCCCTTCCAGCGTCATGAAGTGGCCCGGCAGCCGCAGGCGACGGGCAATCGCCGAGAACCGTTCGGCGTTCGGCAGGAACTTCGGATCGTCGGATTCACTGGCGGCCTTGGCCAGTTGTTCGAAGAGTTCGCCCGCTTCCTCGGTGTTGCCGCTGTCGGCGAGAATGTCTCCGAGTTGCGAAGCGGACGCGACGGATTCACGCGAGAACTTCGAGGTGGACACGGCGGCGATCAGTTCGCCGGCCAGTTCCTTCCGGTCCTTCGGAGCCAACGTGGAGACGTTGAAAATGCGAATGGGCGTCCAGAACTGTTCGACGACCTTGGCCACCGGTTCCCGTTCGTCGGCCTTCAGCTTGATCGCCGCAGCCATCGCTTCTTTGGCGGAATCGCCGATCTGGTTGGCGGCCAGAATTGTCAGCGCGGCCATTTTCATTTGGGCGGCCGCGACCGCGACCTTCTCGTCCGACTTCTGGTTCAGGATCTTGTCGCCCGCCGCGATGAAGGCACGCTGCGTCTTGATCGCGTGGTTCACCTGTTCCTGTCGGTTGGCGAACTTGGGACGCTTGGCCTTGAGTTTCTCCACGAACTCCTGGATCTCTTCGGGGGTTCCATCCGGGACGTCATAGTCCGGATCGGCGTCCCCGGCTTTCGCGTCGGTCTTGGACTCTTGGGCGCGAACGGAGGTCGGTGCCACCGACGACGAACACGAGGCCACGGCGACGAACAGCATGGCTGACACGGCGGCCGCCAAAGGCGACGAGGCAGATCGACAAATCAGACGCGACGGGACCATCGCAAGCTCCATAAGCGAAGGGGAATCGACAGGCCCCCCAGACACTCCGGGGAAGCCCGGATAAAGATACCCTGTTGCGATGACACTTCGCCACCCGTTGCCGAAGATCTTCCGGCTGGGGGCTCTGACGCGACGGTTTTCCGGGTTGCGCGGGATGCGTCCGGCAATCCTTCCGTCTACACTTCCCGCGAGTCCACGCCCACTGGCACTGACTTTACTAACCCGAAGCGTCAGCGAGGGCGAACACAAGCGGCGTTCCCCTTTGTTTCCCTCGCTGACGCTTCGGGTTACTTGGTTAAAGTAAGTGCCATTGAGTCCATGCCCCCCTTACGAAGTCCGCGGATCGCTGTGGTCACAGCCTCTCCGCGGCCCAAGGAAATCCGTCCATGTCAGACGATGTTCAACTGATCAACAACCCGCTCCTGGCCGCGTCCGGCCTGCCCGATTTCGCCGCCATCCGATCCGGGCACATTGGTCCCGCGGTCAGGCATGTTCTGGCGGACGCCTCGGAAAAACTGACGGCGGTTGAACGCGAATTGACTCCCGCGTGGGACGGGACGATCGGCCGACTCGAAGAACTCGACCGTCCGTTCGAGTACGGCTGGAAGCCGGTCGGCCATCTGTTCGGCGTGTTGAATTCCGATGAACTGCGCACCGCCTACGAAGCAGTGCTGCCGGAAGTGGTGCAGTTCGGTCTGCGGGCCAGTCAGAGCGAGCCGATCTATCGGACGCTGAAGACGCTGCGCAACAGCGACGAGTGGGCGAAGCTCAGCGGACCCCAGCAGCGGATCGTGGCTGATCGGATCAAGGGTGCCGAACTGTCCGGCATCGCGCTGGCGGGCGAGCCGCGCGAACGGTTCAATGCGATCGAGCAGGAGTTGTCGCAGTTGGCGACCGACTTCTCCAACCATGTGCTCGATGCGACCAAGGCGTATGCCTTGGATGTCACCGATTCAGCGGACGCGGCCGGCTGGCCCGGCACGCTGCGGAATCAAGCGTCGCGTGCGTGGAACACGGCTCACACGGACGCACCGGCGAAGGCCACGCCGGAATCCGGTCCGTGGCGGGTGACGCTCGAAGCACCGCTGTTCACGCCGTTCATGGAGCACTGCCGCAACCGGGCGCTGCGCGAGCAACTCTATCGGGCCTTCGTCACGCGGGCTGCGTCGGGACCGCTCGACAACGGACCGCTCCTCACGCGCATCCTCGAACTGCGGCGCGAGAAGGCCAGGCTGCTCGGATTCAACAATTTCGCCGAAGTGAGCCTCGCGCGGAAGATGGCGCCCAATGTCGATGCGGTCGCGCAGATGTTCCGTCAACTGCGGGATGCCTCGTGGGACGCCGCAGTCCGCGACTTGGATGACATCAAGTCGTTGAAGGCATCGCGCGGCGACGCCTCGGAGTTGAATGTGTGGGATGTCGCCTTCTGGGCCGAGCGGTTGCGTGAGGAGCGTTATGCCTACACCGATGACGAGCTGCGGCCGTACTTCCCGTTTGAAAAGGTGCTGGAGGGACTGTTTCAATTGCTGACCAAGTTGTTCGGGATCACCGTTCGGCAGGTGACCCGCGGGATCAGCGTCTGGCATCCCGACGTTCGCTTCTACCAGGTGCATGACGAAACCGGCGCCCAGATCGCCTCGTTCTACCTCGATCCGTTTTCGCGACCGGAGAACAAGCGCGGCGGGGCCTGGATGGACGATTGTCTCGGCCGCCGCCGCATCGGTGACAAGGTTCAATTGCCCGTCGCGCATCTGGTCTGCAACCAGACGCCGCCACACGGCGAAACCCCCAGTCTGATGTCGTTTCGCGAAGTCGAGACGCTGTTCCACGAGATGGGCCACGGCCTGCAGCACATGCTGACAAAGGTCGACTTCGCCGATGCCGCCGGCATCAACGGGATCGAGTGGGATGCGGTCGAGTTGCCGAGCCAGTTCATGGAGAACTGGTGCTATCACCGCCCGACACTGCTCAGCCTGACCGGTCACTACCAAACGGGAGAACCGCTGCCCGATGCGCTGTTCGAAAAGGTTCGCGCGGCGAAGAACTATCGCGCCGGGTCGATGATGCTGCGTCAGATCCTGTTCGGAATGACCGACATCTCATTGCACTCCGACTTCGATCCGTCGGGCACTGAGACACCGCACGACGTCAACCGCCGGTTGAGCCAAAACACCAGCGTGCTGCCGTTGCTTCCGGAGGACCGGTCGTTGTGCTCGTTCCAGCACATTTTCAGCGGCGGCTATGCGGCCGGCTATTACAGCTATAAGTGGGCCGAAATCCTGAGTGCCGATGCCTTCGGCGCGTTCGAAGAGGCGGGGCTCGACGATCCCGCCGTGGTGGCGTCGACCGGCCGCCGGTTCCGCGACACAGTCCTGGCGCTGGGAGGCGGAGTCCATCCGATGGAAGTCTTCCGGGCCTTCCGCGGTCGCGAACCCAAAGTGGACGCACTGCTCAAACATTCGGGGCTGAAGCCGTAAGGGTCGGCGCATCATTGACTGTCGTAGCATGGACGCCTCGTCCGTGCGGCCCATACGAAAGTTGGTCACCCCTTGCCGCACGGACGAGGCGTCCATGCTACGAATTGTGATTGCCAAATCTCGAGACATGTCCATGCGCCGGCCCTGAATCGGCCTACCGCAGCAGGCCGTACTTCTTCATCTTGTTGTACAGCGTCACGCGGCTGATCCCCAGTTCTTTCGCCGACTTCGTGCGGCTGAAGGTGTTCTTGAACAGCGTCTGCTCGATGATGTCCTTTTCACTCAGGGCGATCTGACCTCCCAGCGTTCGATCATTCGGCGCGGCGGAGACGGCTGGCGACGGCGTTGTCATGAAACCGAGGTTGACCGTGGGATCGTTCGTTGGTCCCGCTGTTCCGGACAGGACGTGATGGGGCAGGTTGGCGGACGTCAGCGTGCCGTCGGTGCAATAGATCACCGCCCGCTGGATCACGTGTTCCAGTTCACGCACGTTGCCCGGCCAGGGATAGTTGGCCAGGGCGCTGAACAGGCAGGGCGAGATGTGCTCGATGCGCACCCCGTGCTTGATGGCGAACTGGCGGGCGAATTTCTTGGCGAGCGGAACGATGTCCATCCGTCGCTGGCGAAGTGGCGGAATCACGAACTTGAGCATGTTCAACCGGTAATACAGGTCCGGGCGGAACCGGCCGGTTTCGACGAGCGGTTGCAGTTCGAGGTTGCTCGCCACGATCAGCCGCGCCTGGCAATGCTGCGTCTGATTCGAACCGACCGGCTCAAACTCGCCAGTCTCGATCACCCGCAGGAGCTTCACCTGCTGTTCGGGGCCGAGCACGTCGATTTCGTCGAGCAGGATCGAGCCCCGACGGGCCGCGAGAAACTTCCCCTCCTTGTCGGCATGGGCACTGGTGAAGCTCCCCTTCATGTGACCGAACAACTCCCCTTCGATCAGGTCGGCGGGCAGGGCTCCACAGGCGACGGGCAGGAACGGTTCGTGACGACGCGGACTGACTTCGTGAATCAGCTTCGACAGGAACGTCTTGCCGGCACCGGTTTCACCGATCAGCAGGATTGTCACGTCGTGACGCGCGGCGACTTCCAGATCGAGCAGCATCTGTTGCAACTGCGGCGAATTCGTTTCGAAGCGGCGTCCAATCCCGGTCATCACGCCGAGCGACTTCTCTTCGCCGAGATCATTGGGCAGCAGCGTCGACGTTTGATGGGGAGCGACCGAGCGCGGCGATGGCGCGGTAGGCGACTCGGCTTCGGCCGCTTTGGGAAACAACGAGTGAAACGCCTTGAGCAGCGTGATGCGATCCAGCTTGCCGCGGCACATCGCGATGTCATTCATCGCCGCATGCCGGGCCAGCGGTTCCGGGCATTCGTCCGACGTCACCATCGCGACACGCAGCTTGGGAAACCGCTGGGCCACCATTTCCAAGATCCGGTTCTCGGCATGTCCACCACTGCCGACGCGGCGGAAGTCCGCCAGCAGGGCTTGAGGTTCCACGCCGCGGCTGAGATCGATCAGCTCTTCGAAGGAGTCGCACGAGCGAACATCAGCCTTCCCTTCGAACAGTCCCGGAACTTCGGATGCCATGAGTTGATCGCGGCTGAGCACGACAATGACGGGCTTGGTCATCTGATACATCCTGTCGAGCGGATCACGGAATGATTTGAATGAGACCACCGGCGGGGACCGGTCCGATGTTCACACAGCGAGACGGTCCGATCAGGTCTTAAACAAATGGAGTGCCAATGCGCCAACACCCGGTGACGATTCGATTCCAATCCAATTGACTGTTAACGGTTAAGATCATTGAACAGGACGCGGGCTGTGTGATGACACGGCGTCGAATGAGGCGATGAATCAACACCGCCGAACACCCCATGTTGACGTTTCGCCACATGTTGCCGCTCGGCGACACGCGAGCTACGATCGGCCGCCTCGCTGCCCGGAGTGCTGAGAGCGTGTGAATCTTTCAATTTCGAAGGCGGACCGCCACAAGTCGTAGCGTTGGCTTTAGCCGACGCGGTACGAGAGCTTGCGTGGGTTGAAACCCACGCTACAAAGACTCACAAGCTCTGAGTGCTGAGTGGCGAGTGCGGCGAAACGCATTCGCTGTTTGGAACGGGCCGTTCCACACTACCCACTACCCACTGCCCACTGCCCACTCTCTTCCCATGTTTCACAGGGTCCACTGACATGTCCACATTCGCCGTGATCCTGCCGGCCGCGGGAAAGAGCAGCCGGTTTGCGATTCAGCAGTCGAAGAAAAAAGTCTTCATCGAACTGAAGGGTCGGCCGGTGTGGGTCCGGACCGCCGAAGCGTTCGTCAACCGGGACGATGTCGTGCAGACCATCCTGGTCGTGTCACCCGACGACATCGAATGGTTCAAGGAAAAGTTCCGGCCGAACCTGGCCTTCATGAACATCGAAATCGTGGCGGGGGGGGCCGAACGTGCGGACTCGGTGATGAACGCCCTGGCGCGCGTCCGCGCCGATGTCGACTTTGTCGCCGTCCACGACGCCGCGCGCCCGCTGATCGTCAAGGACTGGATCACGCGCGTCTTTCGAGCCGCCGAACAACACGATGCCGCGCTCCTGGCCACGCCCGTCACCTGCACGCTCAAGCGTGTCGGAGCGAACAACCGCGTCGAACAGACCGTCCCCCGCGCCAACCTCTGGGCCGCCCAAACGCCGCAGGTCTTTCGCCGTCAGTTGCTGCTGGATGCCTACGCCCACCGCGGCGATTTCCAGCCGACCGACGAAGCGCAGTTGGTCGAACACTTCGGCCATCCGGTGCATGTGGTGGAAGGATCGCCGCTGAACATCAAGATCACCTCGCAGGATGACTTCCGCATGGCCGAGTTCCTGTTGGAAGCCCTGCCGAAGGAGAAACTCCCCGGCTTTCTCCATCCGTTTGCGGACGAGCGGCTCGAATAGTGGATGAATTCGCGTTCATCTTGTTGTGGGCGACTTCCGCGAGGTCGATCGATACGTGAAGATCATGCCCGGCATTGCTGTGCCGACGCGCGAGTAACACTGACTTCGAAGAGGCCACTGATGCGGCGAGTTCCGATCATGACGCAGTTGACGGTCGCCAGTCGCGGCGCGGCCGTGGTCTTGCTGGCGATCATCACCAGTGCGATTGGCTGCCAGCGGTCGCAGCCGGCAACATCCAAGTCCGCGACCAGCCCGGCGAAGACTTCGCATCCGGTCGCCGAGGCGACGCTCAACACGATTGAGCTCACGGACGACGCGATCCGCCGGCTGGGGTTGGTCACCGCCGTGGTGGAGGAGCGGACGATGCGTCGTTCGCGGCCGTATGGTGCCGATGTGGTCCTGCCGACGGGGGCCGCGGTGCTGGTCTCCGCTCCGCTCGCCGGAACATTGAAACCCGCCGACGGCAAGACACCCTTTCAGGTGGGACAGCGGGTTGAGGAGGGACGTCCACTCATCAATCTCCTGCCGCTGTTGTCGCCGGAACGATCGGTGCTGACACCGGCCGAACGGATTCGATTTGCCGAAGCCAAGAACTCGCTCGCGCAGTCCCGCATCGATGCCGACGGACTGATGCAGCAGGCCGGCGTGCAGGTGGACGCGGCGAAGCTCGCGCTGGAACGAGCAGAGCGACTCTTGCGCGAACAGGCGGGAACGGTGCGGGCCGTCGACGAATCCAAGGCACAACTGCAACTGGCCGAGAAGGCGTTCGCGGCGGCACAGGCTCGGAAGCGACAGGTCGATGCCGTCAAGTTCGACGAGGAGGCGGGCACACTCGAAGCGATCGCGATCCCGTCACCGCTGACGGGGATCGTCCGCACAACCCAGGTGCGCGCCGGCGAAATGGTCGCGGCCGGGGCTCCATTGTTCGAGGTGATGAACGACGACGTGCTGTGGGTCAAAGTCCCGGTCTATGTCGGCGATGTGGACGAGTTGGATGCCACGCAACCGGCGCGGTTGACGCTGTTGAATGGCAGGCATTCCGATCAGGATCTGTTCGTGAAGCCGGCCGAAGTGCCGCCGACCGCGGTCCCTCTCGCCGCGGCGGTCGACATCTATTTCGAACTCCCCAACCCCGACAAAAAGTTTCAGGCGGGACAGAAGGTCGCGGCCCACTTGAGTCTGAAGGGTTCCGCCCAACAGGTGGCGATCCCGTGGTCGGCGGTCATCCACGACATTTACGGCGGGCAGTGGGTGTACGAGCAAACAGGGGCACGGCAGTTCGTGCGTCGCCGCGTCGATGTGGGCTGGGTCGATGGCGAATGGGCCGCCATGACGCGCGGTCCAAAGCCCGGCACAAAGGTCGTCACCGCCGGCGCGGCCGAGATCGCCGGAACAGAATTTGGATTCGCGAAGTGACCGCTGTTGACAGAGTCGCGAGTCGTCGATCGGCAAGACTCGTCCGGACTAACCCGGATTGCTAACCACGAAAAACACGAAAGACACGAAAGTGAAGAAGAGACGAGAGTTCTGATCGCAAAGGATCGACGCGCGATGTCTTGCGATCCTCTGACCGCAACTCTCTTCATTTTCGTGTCTTTCGAGTATTTCGTGGTTCCTCATGAATTTTCCGGGCTAAGGGGTCCGGACTACGAACCGCGTGAATTGTCGGA
>JAYTIB010000120.1:0-6262 GCA_043732205.1 Schlesneria sp.
TCAACGGAGCCTCTTCCGCCTC
Source organism: Schlesneria sp. (assembly GCA_043732205.1). GTDB lineage: Bacteria > Planctomycetota > Planctomycetia > Planctomycetales > Planctomycetaceae > Schlesneria. The sequence continues at coordinate 23 of JAYTIB010000120.1, forward strand.
TCGCTTCATCTCGCGGAGCGAGATGGCTACCTTGGTGGTGGTTCTCTTCGTCCTCCAATTTGCTGGTCTCTCGTGGCCCCCCGCCCCGCCAAGTCTCTCGCCGATCCCACCACACTCGCCAAATTCGGCGGGCTCGAAGTCGTGGCGAAACTGCTGGTCGAAGGGTACATGATCGGGCAGCACAAGAGTCCCTTCAAAGGGTCGTCGGTCGAGTTTGTCGAGCACCGGCAGTACTACCCCGGCGATGAGATCAAGCACATCGATTGGCGGGCCTACGGCAAGACCGGGCACTACTACATCAAGGAGTACGAAGAGGAAACGAATCTGCGGTCGTATCTGATCGTCGATTGCTCGGGCAGCATGGCCTATCGCGGCGCGACGATCTCCAAGTTCAACTATGCCCGTCAACTGGCGGCGGCTCTTGCATATCTGCTGCTCGCCCAGCGGGACGCCACGGGACTGATCACGTTCGACACGAAGATCGCCGATCGCTGGGAGCCGTCGTCAAACCGTCAGGCGTTTCAGCAGATCATCAGTCTGCTGGAAGCACGCCAGCCGGGGAAAGAGACGCAATTGTCGGAGGTCTTCCCGCAGATCCTGCCCACGCTCAAACGACGCAGCCTGATCTTCCTGATCAGCGATTGCTTCGACCGGATCGAACCGCTGGCCGCGGCGCTGAAACTGTTTCGAGCCGCCCGTCACGAAGTCGTCCTGTTCCAAATCGTCGCGCCGGAAGAGGAGGACTTTCCCTTCCACCATCCGACGCAGTTCCGCAACCTCGAACGCGCCGGCCACCACGTCCTGGCCGATCCGCACCGGCTCCGCAAACAGTACCTCGACAAATACCGCCTGTTCTGCGAAGAACTGGCCAAGCAGTGCGGCAATGCCGGCGTCGACTACCTGAAGCTGCGCACCGACGAACCGTACGACAAGGCACTGGGCGCGTTCCTGGATGGAAGAGCCCGTCGCAAAGGGCGCGGCTGAGGCGGGGGGAATTGCAAAGTGCAAATTGATAAGTGCAAATTGCAAAATGAAAACAGAAGGACAGTGACCTGCGGCGACCTTCTTCTCTTACCAATTTGCACTTTGCACTTACCAATTTGCACTTTTCAATTCCCGGATTTCTTCATGCGCATCGGCTCCGTCGCAGTCGCCCATCCCATCACCCTGGCTCCGATGGAGGAGCACACGAACTTTCCGTTTCGGCTGGTTTGCAAACAACTCGGTGCCAGCCTGGTGTGCGGTGAGCGGGTCGATGCCTGTGATGTGGCGAAACGCGACCGGCGCGCGATCAAGTTGTTGCACACGTCCCCCGCCGAAAAGCCTTCCGTCGGTCAGATCAGCGGGAACGACCCGCGGATCATGGCCGACGCGGCCAGGGTGGTCGCCGAGCAGGGGTTTTCCATCGTCGACCTGAACTTCGAATGCCCCATCCGCCGGCTGATCGGACGGGGTGAAGGGGGCGCGTTGATGGCAGATCCACCGGCCATCGCGCGGTTGGTCGAAGCGGTGGTCCGGGCTGTCGACATCCCCGTGACACTCAAGATCCGCTCCGGTCCGGACGGCGAGCATGAAACGGCGGTCGAGGTCGCTCGACTGGCCGAACAGGCGGGAGCCTCCGCGGTCGATGTGCATGCGCGCAGCGTCGCGCAGTCGTATGTCGGCGGCCCCGACTGGTCGGTCGTGGCCCGCGTCAAACAGGCGGTGCGCATTCCCGTGATGGGAAGCGGCGGCGTCCGCGACGCCGCCGACGCCATGCGATTCCTGAAGGAGACCGGTGCCGACGGAGTGGCCATCGGTCGCGGCTGCCTCGGCAATCCCTGGATCTTCCAGCAGGCCCGGTCACTGTTCACGGGAGGTGCCGCGATCGCACTACCGAACGTGTCGGAGAGAGCCCGCGTGCTGCTGCAATTGGTGACGGGCGAATTCGACTTCTACGGAAACCATCTCGCCGCAAAGCGACTGCCGCGCGTCGCCTGCTACTTCGCCAAGTTCCTCCCCGACTTCGCCGCGTTTCGCGATGCCGTCCAACAGGTCAAGACGGTGCATGAGTTCAAGCGGCTGGTGAGGGAGCATTTTGTTGGGTGAGGGGTGAGAGACTTTGCCGCGTTGCTCAGTGGCGATGGGGTGTACGACACAAATCTGGGTGGAATCCGAAAGGCGATTCTTTCCAGCCTGTCGAAGTCGCGGCGGCTCGTGGACGAGCGGCGGGAATCGGCATATAAGCACGACGCGCAAGCGAGTGAGTGAGTTTCCAGACACACTCGCTTGCGCGTCGTGCTTGTATGGGGGACGCATTCATCGGCCGCTCGCCGTACTCCGTCGGAGTCGAGAACAACCCGTTGACCCGATTTCACCCAGAATTGAGATGCACATCCGTGGCGATGTTGGCTCGGCGCCCGACAGGCTTCGCGGTTCAGTTTCTGGTATCGTTCTCTCGCGTGACCCTTCTCCACTTGTGTCCCATTCGTCTCGTCCGGAATTTCCATGACCGCCCCCGTTCTTCAAGCGTTGCTCGTTGCGGACCAGATCTACCAGGATCAGTCGACGGGCAAGTTTGTCATCTGCGGAATTTTCGGGACGATCTTTTTCGTTCCGCACGACAGCGAGGCACCGACTGTGCCGTCGTCAACTCACCCTGCGGCGGGAGCGGAAGAGGGGAGTGGCGGTGGCGGAGTGGTTGCCGATGGGGGCGGAACGAAAGTTCCCGCCGGTCAGACCCCGGCACAACAGCCGATGCCGCTGAACCGATTGATCCGGGCCGGTTCACCGTACGCGTATGTCAGCCTGACCGAGATTCGCGGACAACGGTCATTCGCACTGCGCTATGTGGACCTGAACGAGAACACCGTGATCTTCACGTTCGAGTTCAAGGTGGATTGCCGCAACCCGCTCGAAACCGTTCAGTTGTCGCTCCCGTTGCCGCCGCTGCCGGTTCCGCATGAAGGGGTCTTCGTGCTGGAGTTGTTGTGCGAAGGCGAACTGCTCGGTTCGCACCGGATTCTGACGCGGCGGCAGCCGAAGCCGTGACCATGTGCCGGGCACCGTTGAATTCGACCGGTGCGGCGAAACCTACTTCGGCACAAAGAAACGCTTCGCCTCGTGAAACGTTTTCGGATCGCGTTTCTCGAGTTCTTCAAGGCACTTTTGAGCCCGGACGACGTGAGCGGGAAGCTTCTCTCGTGGAGTCAATACGGGCGGTCCGCCCGCGGCTCCCACATCGACCTTCTTGATCCCGGTGTCCGTGGAGGCGGCGAGAGTGAATCGCATGATCGCCCGCTTGATGGACGGGATGTTGTAGGCATCCACCTCATACAACTCAATGAGCCGGTCTTGGACGGACCAGTCCTTCATGCGGGCCAATTCGGGTATGACGATGTCGGCCAGTTCCGGTCGTTCCAGCAGGATGCGCATCGACTGCCGCAACCGGTCGGGCTCAATCCGGTTGTCGCCGTACTGCCAGATGAACCGCAGTGCATCGATCACCGCGAACATCTCGCTAAACGGAGCGGTCTTGTCCCGCAATATCTTTTCCTCCAAAAGAGACAATCCCTGTTCGCGGCTTAGCAGTAGGTAGCCTTTCATGATTCCGCCAATGTACGGCCGAAAATCCTCGGCCGGTTCCAAGATAATGCGTTCCAGCAGCTTGGTGTCGTCCGCATTTCCCTTCATTCCCAGCATGACCCCATACAATCCGCGGTCAGCGCACTTGGGGTTTGCCAAGCCGACGCGCAATCTTTCCGGCGGAGTCTCGCGGGCCAATTCGACGAGTTGGTCATTGGTTGCCGCGCTGAGTTCGAGACTGCAATCGGTCAAGACGATTGAGTCGTCGTCTTCCAAGTGTTTTAAGAAGAAAGGTAATCGTTGCATCGCGGGATGATTTGTCCGTGGGATCTTCTTCACATACTGCCAAGCATGGATGGTCGTCACGGCGGGGAATGTCCAAGTGATGCTCCCGTCGTCACGCAGCGTTCCGAACAATACAAACCGGTCACCTTTCTTTTTGAGTTTTTCGGGACTGACCTGGAACTGCTCGAGCTGCTCTGCACTCAACTCCAACTTCGAACCCGCTTGTAATTTGATTGAATTGGGTTGAAACAGCACTTCGATGACTTCAAGTTGCTTTGCTCCATCCCGAGAATTGGCGAGCACCACGGCATCGAAATGGTCCATGGCTTCGGCCAGGGTGGTCCTGCCAAAGCAATTCTGAGCAGCAGCCCGAGCCGGCACAAATGTCACCACAAGCAGCGACACGCACCACAGCAAGCCAATGCGCAAAGAGGTCATCATCGGGGGCTCCGCGTTCTTGGGGATCTACTTCAGGATGAAGAACCGCTTCGCTTCGTGGACCGTCTTCGGATCACGCTTCTCCAAGTCTTCCAGACACTTTTGAGCCCGGATGACGTGCGCGGGAAGTTCTTTCGCGGGAGGTGCCACGGATGACGGGCCGGTGGCTCCCGCATCGACCTTCTTGATCCCGGTGTCCTTCGCGGCGGCGAGCGTGAATCGCACGATCGCCCGCTTGATCGACGGGATGTTGTAGGCATCGACCTCGTACAACTCGATGAGCCGGTCTTGGACGGACCAGTCCTTCATGCGGGCCAGGTCGGCGATGACGAGGTCGGCCAATTCCGGACGTTCCAGCAGAATGCGCATCGACTGACGCAAACGGTCGGGCTCAATTCGGTTGTCGCCGTATTGCCACATGAACCGCAGCGCCTGCATCGCCGCGTACGTCTCACTAAACGGTGCCTTCGTGTCCCGCAGTTTTTTTTCGTCCAGCAGGGCCAATCCCTGTTCGCCTTTCAGCAGCAGGTAGCCACCCATCACCCCTTCGATGCCGAGTCGGAACTCTTCGGTCGTTTCCGTGATCTTGCGTTCCATGAACTGGGCGTCGTCGTCGTTGCCGCACAGTCCCAGCATCATCCCGTACAGACCAATGCGTCCGGGCGACACGGTGTTGGTCGACAGCCAAGCCCGCAGTTTCTCGCGCGGCATTTCCTTCTTCAGTTGGACGACATCGGCATACGAGGCGTTGGCGAATTCCCCGAAGGCGTCGTCACCGATCATGTGGTCCGGGTTTTCCAGATGCTTCAGAAAGTAAGAGAGACGCTTCGTCGCCGGCAGATCGGGCTTGGGCGAGTTCTTCATGTAGTCGTAACCGGCCTGGGTCACTTCCAGCGGGCTGCCCCATTCCACGCTTCCCACACCCACGGTTCCCAGCAGCAGAAACAGGTCGCCCGCTTTTCCGGATCGATATCGGATCAGGCTCAGTTTGGAGCCCTTCTGATACTTGCCAGCGGCTTGCTGATTGACGACTTCGACGACTTCGAATTCCGTCGATCCGGCATCGGACAGTTTTGCCGGAGTTCCACCGATCCACTTGACCAGCACCGCCGCATCCGCCTGGGCGAGTTGCTCGGCCATCGTCATGGACGGAGCGGAGCAGAACGGGCAGGCGGACAACGGAACCGGTGCCAGTGCCGCCACCATCACCATGACAACCGAAGCCACGACACAAGCGAGTTGAGACGGTTTCATCGGCAAATCCCCTGCATGCAAGAAACATCCAAGCCGCCGAAGCATCTGCGGCATGGCGGGGATCATATCACGGCGAGCGGCCCAAGTGGAATCGGTAACCTTCGCCGGCACGGAATCAGTATGAGCAGAATCACCGTTGAGGCATTCGTACTACGATTCGTCAACTTCTTGTCGTGCTGCGCGCATTTCGGAACCAGACGATGTCCCCCACCGATGCGGCGAAAGACAAACCACAGATTTCACGGATTTCACAGATGACACGGATGAAGAGTGAGGAGGGGAGTATCCTTCGTCTTCGTCTGATCTGTGAAATCTGTGTGATCCGTGGTTCTGCTTCTGACTCGTTGGTTGCGGCCGGAAGCCTGGGGCGTTGAACCGCGCGGGCATCGCCGCATCGCCCCGTTCGCCGATCGTCAATGTGGCGGAACTTCGCCCGTTGGAAACTTGAGTCCATCTCCAACCGACGGAATCGTCCCGCCAAGTTTCGCCAATCCCGCAATCGAATGATCTGCGGTTGGACCGATCCCGCTCAAGTCCCGCTCGGTGGGACTCCGATCAAGTTGACGGACGAACACGGATGTGCCGGCTGCGCGAGGGGATTCTTGCGGGCCTGATGCACGGGGACGGACGGCAAGGAACGCTGGATGTCGCACGGGAATCAAGACCCGTTTCGATTGGGATTTCTGACGGCGATCGAGG
>JAYTIB010000121.1:0-2341 GCA_043732205.1 Schlesneria sp.
ACTTCCTGAGTGCCGCGTACGGTCGCATCCAGTGGCGATTCCCCCTGCTCCCAACGGCTGTAGATGTTTTCGAGCACGACGATCGCGTTGTCCACCAGCATCCCCACCGCGAACGCCAGCCCGGCCAGGCTGATGACGTTCAACGACCGGCCCAGCAGCGCCATCATCAGAAACGTGCCGACGATCGACGTCGGAATCGCCAGGCCGATCACCAGGGCACCGCGCGCGTACCACAGACCGGAAACAATGATCAACGCCAGGCAGGCGGCGAAGTACCACGGGTGGACATAGACCGCGGCCAGCCCCGTCGCCAGGATCAGCGGGGCGATCAGCAGCGTGCGACGGTTCAGGTGCAGAAACACCATCAGCACGACCATCGTCAAAGCACCGCCCAGAAAGATATTCTCGCGCACGAGGTTGATCGCCGAATAGATATATTCGGTCTCGTCGTACACCTGCGCCAGGTACAGGCCGCGCCGCGCGAGCAGGTTCGCGTTCAGCTTGGCATTGGCTTCGCGCAGACCGGTCATCACGTCGAGCACATTGGCGTTGGTTTCGCGCATCACGCGGATCGCAATGCTGTCCGAACCGAAGCGCCGGACCAGTCCGTCGGGTTTGCGGAACCCGTCGCGCACTTCGGCGACGTCCGACACATACACCGGCTTCCCGTTGCGGACCGCGAGCAACTGGCGTTCGACCTGTTCCTTCGAGCGGAATTGATTGAGCGTCCGCACAACCCAGCGCCGCTTCCCCTCCCAAAAGTCACCGCCCGAGGTGTCCTTGTTCTGCCCGCGGAGCGCGTTGCGGACGTCGTAGATGGTCAGTTCGCGCGCGGCGAGTTGTTCCGGGTCGACCACGACCTGCAACTCATCGATCAACCCACCGATCACATCGGCATTGGCGACACCGGGCACCCGTTCGAAGGCGGATTCGATGGTGTCTTCCGCGAACCGCCGCAGCTTGGTGACTTCCACATCCTGCGGCAGCAGCACCGCGGCCTCGGGATGATCCTTGATGATCTCCCGCAGACGGTACATCTTGACCCCGTTGTTGGCGGCGCTCAGTGCCGGCTTGAACGTGTCCGCGATCGCGGGGTGTTGCTGTTGAAATGCGGCGATCTCGTCGTTCGACGGCGCCCGCAGCGTCATCACAAACCAGGCGATCGGCTGGTTGGACGAGTTGGTGGTGCTGATCACCGGTTGGTCGGCGTTTTCGGGATAGTCGGTCACCTGCTGCAACCGGCTGTTGACCTTCAGCAGCGCCTCGTCCATGTCCGTACCGACGGCGAATTCGAGCGTGATCGTCCCGACCGAATCAGTGCTATCCGATGACAGCTTGGTGATCCCCTCGACGCTCTTCAGCATCTCCTCCTGCGCGCGGACAATCTCCTGTTCGATTTCCTGCGGACTGGCGCCGGGCCAGGCGGTGGTGACGGTCAGCGACGGCGTCTGCACCTCGGGCGTCAACTGCATCGGCATCGAGAACAGCGCGATGATCCCGAACAGAGTCATCAACATCACGGCGACCGTGACCTTGACGGGGTTCTTCACAAACGTTTCCACAAGCGACATGCAGCAGCACCCAAAACCGGAGATCGAACAAATGCCATCGGCGAGGCATAGTGTCATCCACACCGGGACGTCTCGCCACCCCGTCTGTCACGAAATTCGTTTCGACGGGCCAAGCCCGGATTGTTCACCACGAAATACACGAAACACACGAAAGAAATGCCATCAGAGAAGTAGGGTCACAACCGAACACGTTGGCGAGGTGACACGGCGTTGCTGAGGACGTTCGACGCATCTTTCCCCCTTTCGTGGCTTTCGTACTGCTAATGATTCGCTGCTGGTCTGGCCGCGAAGATTTGATCTGCGTCAAGCAGCCCTGCGAGTCGTCATCAAAGCTCGGAGTCGTTCTTTTGCCGACGACCGTCAACAAGACTTCGACAGGAAGATTTGGGACAAGAATATCCGAGCAGAAAAACCCAAAGTTGGTTCATATCTTCCTGTCCCAAATTTTCCTGTCTAAATTTGGTTGCGGAATGACCGCGCCCGGTATTTCGTGGTTCAAGCCATAAACAATCTGGGCAAGGAGGACTCGTGTGACGATGCGTGCATCGCGCGGCGGGACTTGGCAAGATGGCCCCGCGTCAGACCGTCGCCCGTTTGCGGTGCCGAATCATTTCGTCTTCCCTGTTGAGCGTGGTGCCTGTTCATGCGGTTGAAACTCATCGTCGGTGTCGTCGTCCTCGGTGTGACAACGCTCGGTGTCCCAGAAGACTCCGTCGCCGGGCTGGCACCGGAGTCCGTGCTGCTGGTCGTCAATGGCGACAGTCCCGCTT
>JAYTIB010000122.1:0-6256 GCA_043732205.1 Schlesneria sp.
GTCATCACCGCGGTCCGGCGCGTGGACGGCGGATGGCACGTCCGCGGCGTGAGCGAAGACAACGGCGACATCAATCAGGTTGTTGTCAATGGCGAGGCAGCCAAGGCGACGCGCGGCAACTTCGCGGAATGGGAAGCGACATTGAAGACGTTGCCGGCCGACGGTGTCATCAGGGCCGTAGCGACCGATGCGGCCGGCAACGTTGAACAACTGCCGCATGCGGTTCAACCGTAGAACGAGCGGCAGATGAAAGTTTGCCCACCGACAAGCACGATGCGCAAGTACAAGCACGATGCGCAAGCGAGTGTGCCCGAAAACTCACTTGCTTGCGCTGCGTGCTTGTATGCCGATGCCCGTCCCTCTCCTGCAAAACAAAGCGGCCAAGCCGCATTCCAAAGCTCCGTCAAGCCGGAGCACTCCCAAAGTTTGCCCTACTTCCAAGCCGCACCATTGGGGAATTCGTACTGCGCGATCGAGGCGGGCTGCATCGTGATGCTGTAACCGGGGGCCTGTGGCGGCAGGTAACTGCCGCCGCGCATCACGACCGGGTCGAGGAAGTGTTCGTGCAGGTGGCCGGCGTATTCGCAGAGCCGGTTTTCCAGCGAGCCGCTCACGCAGACGAAATCGATCATCGCCAGATGCTGCACGTATTCGCACAGGCCGACACCGCCGGCGTGCGGGCAGACCGGGACGCCGAACTTCGCGGCGAGCAGCATCACCGACAACACCTCGTTGACGCCCCCCAGCCGGCAACTGTCGATCTGCACGACGCCGATCGCCTGCGCCTGCAGGAACTGCTTGAACATGATCCGGTTCGCGCAGTGTTCGCCGGTGGCAACCTGAATCGGAGCGACCGCGCGGGCGATTGCCGCATGGCCGAGGACATCGTCGGGATTGGTCGGTTCCTCGATGAACCACGGCTTGAACTGCGCCAGTTCGCGCATCCAGTCGATGGCGGACGGCACGTCCCACACCTGGTTGGCATCCATCATCAGGCGTCGGTCCCAACCGATCTCTTCGCGGATGATCCGGCAGCGGCGGATGTCGTCCTGCAGATCGCGGCCGACCTTGATCTTGAAGACGCTCCAGCCCTGCGCGAGGCATTCGCGGCACAACCGCCGCAGCTTGTCGTCGTCGTAGCCGAGCCATCCGGCCGACGTCGTGTAGGCGGGATAGCCGTCGCGTTTCAGTTGGGCGATCCGGTCGGCTTTGGTCGGTTCGATTTGCTTGAGCAGCGCGAGGGCCGAGTCCGGCGTGAGCACATCCGTCAGGTAGCGGAAGTCGATGCAGCCGACGAATTGTTCGGGTGTGAAGTCGGCAACCAACCGCCACAGCGGTTTCCGTTCGACCTTGGCCCACAGATCCCAGACGGCATTTACGACTGCGGCCGTCGCGAGGTGAATGGCTCCCTTTTCGGGACCGATCCAGCGCAACTGGCTGTCGCCCGTGATGTGCCGCCAGAAACCGGCCATGTCCCGCGTGAAGGACTCCAGCGTACGACCCACCACGAGCGGCGCGAGGGCTTGGATGGCGAGGCAACAGACTTCCGTTCCGCGACCGATGGTGAATGTCATCCCGTGACCGGCCAGCCCATCGGGATGGTCCGTTTCCAAGATGACGTAGGCCGCCGAGTAATCCGGGTCGGGATTCATCGCATCCGACCCGTCGAGCATCCGCGACGTCGGAAACCGGATGTCGTGAATCGTCACACGGGTGATCGTGGTGGCCATGTCGGATCGCTTTGCCAAAGGAAAAGCCCGGCACAACACGGGCCGGGCTTGGAGTTCAAACGGGGAGCCGCGTCACTTGCGGGCGTTGATCTGGGCCAGCGAGGCCGCCACCTGGCTGCGGGCATCGCGCATTTCGAGAATCACCTGCACAAACCGTTCGGGATACGGGATGCCCTGCATCAGCAGCAGTGTGTTGCCCGCGGCATTCGTCAGTCGGATGTCGCCCGTCCGGAAGAAGACCTGCCGCGAATCGGGATCGATCGAGACTTCGGCAATCTGCCCCAGCGGGATGGATTGAATCATCCGGATTCCCAGCGAGCTGACATGGTTCACACTGCGGTTTGTCACCGTGTAGCGGGAGCCCAAGACCTTCAGTCCCAGGTAAATCACGACACCGAGCGGTGCCGTCAGCAGCGCAAAGACGTACGAGATCTTGACGCCCCAGATCTTCACCGGAATGCACTCGTACAGGCGGTTCAGGAACCCGCCGATGCCGGTGCAGGCGATGGACGGATACAACTCTTCGACCACCGATTCAAATCCCGGACTGACGCCCGAAATCGCCTGTACTTTCTTCGTCAACATGGCTTCCGTTTCGAATCCGTTTCAGGGAGGGAACCGACCGCGACCGCGACAGACGATAGCCGATGATCCGTGAGAACTCCAGCGATGGCCAGCCGCGCATGACCCAGCCCGGCCTACGGCCGGAACCAAAGGATTTAGACAGAAAAATTGGGGACAGAAAAATGACACCGCCATCCCGGTCGTCGTCTTGCGTCATGTTTCTGTCCTCAATCTTTCTGTCAACCGTGTCTTCTTGAATGGGGACGGATTCTGTTTCGACATCCGGGCATTCTTCGCGTGCCGCGCAAACTCAACACGTTAGTAGTACGGATGGCGCGGATAATTCTCCCTATCGCATCCGTGCCATCTGCGGTCGGTCGGTGATGCGGGTCTCGTGGCGAACGGGCGATTCAGCGGCTATTCTGGCCGCATGATCAACTATTCCTTTTTCGCACCCCGGCAGATCGTGTTTGGATGGGGGCGTCGCTCGGAATTGGGAACGCTGGCGGCGGGCTTGGGGCGTCGCGCGTTGCTCGTGTCTGGCAGCCGGACGCTCGAACGAACCGGTGTGATCGACAGCCTGGTCGGGATTCTCGATGCGGCCGGACTGGATGTGCTGGGCTTCCCGGTCGATTCGCGCGAACCCGAGGTGCGCGACGTCGATCAACTCGCCGCCGCGTTTCGAACTTTGACGCCGACGGAACTCGACGTGGTCGTGGCGGTCGGTGGCGGTTCCACGATCGATCTCGCCAAGGCCGCGGCTGCGCTGGCGACGAACCGGCAGGGGGAATCCGTCGAGGAGTTTCTCGAAGGGGTCGGCCGCGGCTTGCAGATCACCCAGCCGCCGCTGAACCTGATCGCCGTCCCGACGACCGCCGGCACCGGGGCCGAAGCGACGAAGAACGCGGTCATCTCCTCGAACAGCAACGTGGACCACGGAACCTGTTCGCCGCCGTACAAGAAGAGTCTGCGGTCCGACTTGATGGTGCCGCGGCTGGTCATTGTCGACCCCGAACTGACAGTGAGCATGCCGCCGGACATCACGGCGTTCACCGGCATGGACGCGATCACCCAACTGATCGAAAGTTTTATCTCGCGCCGCGCCGCCCCGATCCCGCAGGCGCTGTGTCGGCACGGGCTGCAACTGGCGATCCCCGCGCTGCCGGTCGCAGTCTCCGATGGGACATCACGCGCAGCGCGTGAGGCGATGTCGCACGCCGCGCTGTTGTCGGGGATGGCGCTGGCCAATTCCGGACTGGGGTTGGCGCATGGCGTGGCCGCCGCCTTGGGAGTCACCTGCAACGTCCCGCACGGTCTCGCGTGTGCGGTGATGCTGCCGGTCGCCTTGCGGGTCAATCGCGAGGTGAGCCGGCAACGTCTGGCTGAACTGGAAGCGATGTTTGATCCCGCCATTCGCGACGATGGTCGAGGCGCGGATCAGTTCATCGAACGGATTGCGCGATTGTGCCTGGACGTGGGGATACCGACCCGGCTGCGCGACATCGGCGTCTTGCCGGAACAGATCCCGTCGCTCGTCACCGGTTCCCGCGGCAACAGCCTGAGCGGCAATCCGCGCGATGTGTCGGACGAAGAACTGCGGGCCATTCTGGAGCAACTCTGGTGATTCTGGCAGCCGGACTGACCCCCGCGTGGCAACAGATCCTGACGTTCGATCGTCTGACAACGGGGCGGGTCAACCGCGCCCGCTCGACGCTGTGGTGCGGCTCGGGGAAGGTGCTCAACGTCGGTGCGGCGCTGCATCACATGGGAGCCGAATCACTCACGCTCAGTCCGATCGGCGGCCCGACGGGAGCCCAGATCCGCGACGACTTCGCGCGGCGCGGAATTCCGTCGCGCTGGCTCCCGACCAACGCGCCGACCCGCGTCTGCACCACGCTGCTGGATGAATCGACCGGCACCACGACTGAGTTGGTCGAGAATTCCTCGCCGCTCACCGAGTTGGAGCTCAACCAATACGTCGCCGCGTTTGCGGAAGAGGCCCGCGCGGCGAAGTGCGTCGTGCTGAGCGGCTCGCTGCCTCAACAGACACCGGGCGACTTCTATCGGCGGTTGATGGAACAATGCGCGGCGGCGACGACCACGATCATGGACGTGCGCGGGCGCGAGTTGATCGAATGCCTGCCGCTGCGACCGTTGCTGGTGAAGCCGAACCGCGAGGAACTGTCGGCGACGGTCGGTCGTCCGTTGGAGACCGAAGCGGCGGTCATTGAGGCGATGTCGGAGGTGCGGCAGCAGGGAGCCGAATGGGTGATCGTTAGCAGCGGCCCCGATCCGTTGCTCGTGCTGGGCCCGCACGGATTGAGCCGCATCTCGCCGCCCTCTGTTCGCGTCGTCAATCCGATCGGCTGCGGCGACTCGCTGACGGCGGCCATCGCGATGAAGATCCATTCCGGCTGCGATCCGCTGGACGCGATCCGGTTCGGCGTCGAATATGCCGCGCGAAAGGCGGGGACGCTGTTTCCAGTGTTGAGTGGCGAGTGACAAGTTGGTGGCTGTCCGAATCGGCGATGTCTGCGTCAGAAAAGCAGGTACGACTGCAAGCTTGGGGTCGGGCGTTCAAATTTCAAAATTGGCGGAGCGAGGAGTCAGAGCTTGTGAATCTTTGTGGCGTGGGTTTCAACCCACGCAAGATGTCGTGCCGCGTCGGCTAAAGCCAACGCGACAACTTGTGCTGGACCGCCATTGAACTTGAAAGATTCACACGCTCTCAGGCCACCAAACATCGAATAACGGCCAATTTTGAAATTTGAACACCCGATCCCAGTTCAACCGGTTCATGGCGACGGCTGCCGGATTGCGTAGAATGCGGTGCGAGCCGTGTGCGGTTGCGGGTTGAATGTGAGGCATGGTCTGCTCGGCTTGGAAAGTTGAGCGACAGGAGAATGACACGATGATTCGAGTTCCAGGTTGCCTGATCGCGACCCTGATGTTGGTCCCCTCGTGGGCGGTTGCTCAAACGAATGAGCCGGTCGAGTTCGGGCGACAGATCCAGCCGATTCTCGCCAAACGCTGCTACGCCTGCCACGGACCGGACAAGGCGGAGGGGGGCTTGCGGCTCAATCAGCAGACCCTGGTGTTTGAAAAGCTCGATTCCGGCAAGCGGGCTGTCGTCGCGAAGGATGTCGAACACAGCGAACTGCTGCGCCGCGTCCTGTCCCAGGACGAAGCCGATCAAATGCCTCCCGAAGGCCCGCGGTTGTCGGAACAGCAGGTCGATCTGCTGAAGCGCTGGATCGAACAGGGGGCGGAGTGGAAGGAACACTGGGCGTTCATCGCTCCGGCGACCGTTCAACCGCCCGCCGTGAAGAACGCGGCGTGGGTCGCCAACCCGATCGATGCGTTCATCCTCAACAAGCTCGAAAAGAACGGACTGACACCCGCCGCACCGGCTTCCAAAACGGCACTGCTGCGCCGGGTCACCCATGATCTGACGGGCCTGCCGCCGACACCGGCGGACGTCGACGCCTTCCTGGCCGACGCTTCGCCGAACGCCTACGAAAAGGTCGTCGATCGGTTGCTCAAGTCGGACCACTACGGTGAGCAATGGGCGCGGCACTGGCTCGATATCGTCCGCTATGCCGACACCAACAGCTTCGAACGGGACGGCGTCAAACCGAATGCCTGGCGCTACCGCGACTACGTGATCCGCGCGTTTAACTCGGACAAGCCGTACGACCGGTTCGTGCGCGAACAACTCGCGGGGGATGAACTGCCTGACGGCGCGTCGGACGGAATCATCGCCACCGGGTTCTATCGCTTGGGCCAGTGGGATGACGAACCGGCCGACCGGCTGCTCGCGCTGTACGACGGCTTCGATGACATCATCTCGACCACCAGCCAGGCGTTTCTCGGGCTGACGGTGAACTGCGCGCGGTGCCACGATCACAAGATCGATCCGATCACGCAGGCCGATTACTACAGCATGCTGGCGTTCTTTCAGG
>JAYTIB010000123.1:0-2337 GCA_043732205.1 Schlesneria sp.
GCCGCGTTGCTCAGTCCCTCCAAGGGACAGATTCCCAATGACACGGGGAGCGACGGGCAAACCAAGCTGACGATCGAGAAGTCGGCCGAACTGGGTGGCGATGCGTTGAAGGTGGTCTTCGCCGCCGGAGACAGCTTTGGTGATCGGCCACCGCGCGTGAAGGACTGGAAGCCGTTCGCCCGACTGCGGTTCACGGTTCTGAATCCGGGCACCGAGGCCGTCAGCCTGGAACTCAACGTCAATCACAAACTCACGACCAACTATCCGACGCGTGCGGTCCACCCGATCAAACTCAAGCCCGGCCGGAATGCCGTCGCCATCGAACTCGATTCACTGCTGAATGTGAACGGCTCCAGCCCCGATCTGGCGCACGTGGTCAAGTGGTACATCAACTGCGAAGCGGGGAAGACTCCGACGTTGTTCTTCAGCGACATCGTGCTGGAAGGCAATGCCGCTCAGACAACGAAGCCGGCGCTCGTGCATGGCGATCCCGCGCGGCTGGCCCGGATTCGCGCGGCGAAGATGCCCAAGATCGACAAGGTGATCTCGTTCGACACCCCCGCAGCCGACGCCGTGTTGTCGGCGATGGAAATCTACCCGCCGAACAACCCGTGGAACCTGGTGGTCTCCGACTGGCCGCTGCATCCCAACTCGAAGGCCCTTGTTGCGAGTGTCGGGACCGACAAGGTGCTGCGCGTCAACGACGACATGTGCTTTGTAATCGTCCCTCCCAACCAACCGAAAGTCGACGTCAAGCTGGTGGCCTATCCCGGTGAATCGGAACGCGGACCGTTTCCGGTTCCCGACAACCTGCCAATCGAAGGCTGGCCGAAATGGCATTCGAAGGACGGTAAGAAACTGACACTGGCCGACGTGCAACGCCGACCGCCTCAATACGACGGAGACCGGCACGCGATCATCCTTGATCCGACGGCGGGCAAACTCTACGAGTTCTTCGTCATGGGGAAGATCGGCGAGAACTGGGCGGCCGATCAATCGTCTGTCTTCGACCTGAAGAGCAACCGGCTGCGACCCGACGGCTGGACGTCGGCCGACGCCGCGGGGCTGCCGATCTTTCCAGCAGTCATTCGTTACGACGAACTCAAGCGGGGTGAGATCGAGCATGCCATGCGGTTCACGATTCGCCGCAGCCGCAAGTCGTACGTCTATCCCGCCACACATCACGCGGGTCACGGCACGGACGCGTCGTTGCCACGGATGGGCGAGCGGTTCCGCCTGCGTCAGGATTTCGACACGACCAAGTTCTCACCGACGGTCCAGACGGTGCTGAAGGGACTCAAAAAATACGGCATGTTCGTGGCCGACAACGGTCTCGAATGGTCCCTGTCGATGGCTCCCGATCCGCGCATTCCCGACATTCACGAAGAGCTGCGCCAAGTGACGGGCTCAGACTTCGAAGTCGTCCAGCCACCGGCCGGATACGTGCCGTCGAAGGAGTAGGTGCCAGGCGAGCGTCAACAGAATGCGTGCTCGGAGGATGGGCACTCTTGCCCGTCCGGCTGTTTGTCATCAAGCAGGACGGGCAAGAGTGCCCATCCTCCAACTTGGTATGCCAACGCCTGCCGATCGCCCCACGAAGGGAACGCGGATGAGAAGTGGCGTCGGGAGCGGGCAGATTATTGATTATTGATTTTCGATTTTCGATTTTCGATTGGCGATTCCAGATCTGAAGACTCCGCCGACAGCACTTCGACCAATGACTCGACGACCGTACGACAGAGTTGAACCACCAATTGCGGCGGCATCGCGGGGGCTGGCATTAGGACGAGCGTGTCGCCGATGTTGCGCAGGACAAGGCCGCGGCGACGGCAGGCCAGCGTGACTTGATGGCCGATTCGCAGCGCCGCGGGAAACGGCGTTTCTGATTGGCGATCCTGCACCAGTTCGATCCCCACCATCGCGCCGCGTTGGCGCACTTCGGCGATGTGCGGTTGGATTGATGCGACGACGCTGCTCGCGGCGGGATTCGTCAACGGGTCGAGTTCACTTCGCAGGGTGGCTTCGATCTGCTGCACGTTGTCCAGCACGCGATGCTCATCGAACAGCCGCAGCGATGCCAGGGCCGCGGCGCAGGCGAGTGGATTTCCGGTGTACGTGTGGCCATGTTGAAACGTGCGACTGGACCAGGGATCGCCGAGGAACGCGTTGTAGATCTCATCGGTGACCAGCGTGGCAGCCAGCGGCAGGTAGCCTCCGGTCAGCCCCTTCGAAAGGATCAGCAGGTCGGGCGAGACCTCTTCGTGTTCGCAGGCAAACAGTTTGCCCGTCCGACCAAACCCGACCGCGATCTCATCGGCGATTAGCAGGATGCCGTGC
>JAYTIB010000124.1:0-2335 GCA_043732205.1 Schlesneria sp.
CAACTGGTTGCTGGACCATGAAGCGGGGGCCGGCAATCTGCTCGCGCGGGTCATCGTCAACCGCCTGTGGCAGCATCATCTCGGCCAGGGGATCGTCGCGACTCCTTCCGATTTCGGCATCCGCGGCGAACTGCCGACACATCCCGAACTGCTGGATTACCTCGCGGCCGAACTGGTCCGGCATCGCTGGGATCTGAAGTCGGTTCATCGCTTGATCGTGACGAGCTCCGTCTACCGGCAGTCGTGTGACGTGGATGAACAACGGGCCGTGATCGATCGCGAGAACAAGCTGCTGTGGCATCGGCCGCGACGCCGGCTGGAAGCCGAAGCGATTCGCGACGCGGTGCTGGCCGTCAGCGATCAACTGGACGATCGTCTGTACGGCCCTGGCAAGCTCGACGAGGGTCATCGCCGCCGCAGCCTGTATTTCACGGTGAAGCGCAGCCAACTGATGCCGTCGATGACCGTCTTCGACGGACCCGACGGAACGACCCCCGTGGCCGAGCGACCGCAAACCACGATCGCGCCGCAGGCCCTGCTGTTGATGAACAACCCGCAAATCCGCGAGGCGTCGCGCCAGTTCGCCGCGAAGCTGCAACCACTCGCCGCCAAGTCGCCGGAGGACGCCGTCCGCATCGGCTACCTGACAGCGGTCGGCCGCCAGCCATCGCCCGAAGAACTGAGCGGCACGGCCGAGTTCATCCGCCAGCAAGCCGCCTCGTACTCGCTGACCGACGCCAATGCGGGACTGCGCCAGGCACTCGTCGACTTCTGCCAGGTGCTGTTCTGTCTGAATGAATTCATCTACGCGGAGTGAACACCCGAGAACCAGCGCAGCGTTCGCTGACGGTCAACCTGCGCATGACACACGTTGATGGACGTCGCGTTGGAGTCCTTCGAGTCCGGAATTTGACTCGATGAGTCAGGTTCGTGAAGAGATTGCAAAGTGCAAATTGGTAATTGCAAAATGCAAATTGAAGAACGATTGGATGTCCTTCAATTTGACGTTTGCAATTTGACGTTTGCAGTTTGCAATCATCAATTTGCAATTCTTCGATTCGTTGGTCATAGGCGCAGCCCTCGCTTCAGTCTCTGACTCCGTTGAAAAGGATTGTGCCCGCCGCTCACCGACAAAAAAACCGCGCCCCGGCGGGGAGCGCGGTGAAAGGAGCGGTGAAAGGAACAACGCGACGGCAATGGGACATCAGAACGGCGTCGCAGCCGGCTCTTCCCAGTGTCTCACGACTTTCTTTTTCTGGGGCTTCATGCTGGGCACAATCAGCGCCGGACACGCGGCATGGCGCAGCACGCCCTCGCTCACCGTACCGACCATCAGTTCGTACAACGCGCCGTGTCCGTGCGAGCCCATGATGATCATGTCGATCTCATACTGTTCGGCCATCGCGAGGATCTCGATCACGGCCGAACCGCGGATCAGGAGCATCTCGGCGTTGATCCCTCTGGCCCTCAGACCGGCCAGCAATTCCTGCATCCGGCGCTGTTCATCGGAAAATCGCTCGGGCGATTCCCCTTCAGCCGCCGGCCAATGGAAGGGAACCTCACCCAGGCTGGCCATGGCCGAGACCTCGGCCACGACGTGCAACAGCCAGACCTTCGCCCCAAACGCGCGGGCCACCTCCTCGGCCGCGGACACCACGCGCTCGGTCACATCCGAAAAATCGATGGCAACCAGAAAATTCTTCATCGCGCACCTCGCTGTCATGCGACCGCGCTCGCACCCTCAAGAGCGGGCGCGATCTGGAGAAGAACACGGGAGCAGAGCCTCCCACCGATCACTGCTGTCAACCGGATTTGTCCGCCGCGACGATGTTTCCACCCCGCGGCGTCCCACCGGTTCCCGAGAGCGATTCCGAATTCTCTTGTGAATCGCTCTTCCCGCAGTGATCAAGGGGCATGATACCCCCCGCACCCGGTTAAGTGAAGGAATTTGTCTGCTTGTCAGTTGCTCTCGGCGTGGGACGGCACCCACAATCATCACGAACTGGCGCGCCTGCTCTGGCATTCGATGACTGAGGGAATCGGTTCATGAGTTCTCCTGACAAACCGGAGCAATGGTCGCGGGAGGAACTGACCGCGTGGCAGACGGCGCGGTTGCGTCAGTTGCTTGGAACAGTCGTCCCCGCGAATCCCTTCTGGAGCGGGAAACTGAAGGACGCGGGCGTTGATGCGGATTCGATTCGGTCACTGGCCGATTTGAGTCGTCTGCCGCTGACTTCGAAACAGGAATTGGCTGCGGACCAAGTGGCGTTTCCGCCATACGGCCGCAACCTGACCTTTGGATCGGCCGAGTACTCGCGACTGCACCAGACCTCCG
>JAYTIB010000125.1:0-16148 GCA_043732205.1 Schlesneria sp.
CGGTGAGGCGTTTGTTGCGGGGCAGGAAATCCGGTTGCGTGTCGATGAGCCGCTTCACCGCCGACTCCAGCGAACGTTCGGGAGCCATCCGCTGCGACAACAGCATCCACAACACGACACCCGTGGTGTAGACCGAATTCCCGCGCACGGGGAACCGTTGATCGGCCGCCGACCAATCCACGAGATCGCGCAACAAATCGAAGGCCCGATCAAACTCCGCATCCCGCGCCGGATCGACCGCAACCTCAACCTTTTTTCTCGCCGCCATGCCAGAATGACTCCCTTCCAAGAAGTCATTCTCTGGCGCAAACGGCGTGCTGAACTCAAGTGTTTTTTAAGGTAAGTGCCATTGGGCGCTAGCCGCCGGTGTTTTCAACTCACCGGCGGCTAGCGCCTGCCGCTCACGGGAAGGTGTTTCGAGCTGGCTCCCAAGTCGGCCTACCAAGTGACTCTGTTTCCACCGAAATGCTAGTCCGCCGTGTCAGAAAAAAGTGAATTCCCGGACATTCGCCTAGATTCATGCCGATCGCCATACCTCGTTCAAAGAGGCTTTCCCAATGCACCAAGAATTATGGACTTGAAACTCGCTCCACTTCGTTGACATTCAAAAGCTCCCCCAATACCATCTCCGGTCCCCCATTTCCGGGGGGGCGTCTACGGTTGAAGTTCAAGTTGAGAGGGTGCTGGGAGTGGCAGGACCAAGGCAAGAAAAGATCCGAATTCGCATGGAATCGTACGACCACTCGGTGCTCGACCAGTCCGCAGCGGAGATTGTGGACACGGCGAAGCGGACCGGGGCGGTGGTTCATGGCCCGGTTCCCCTTCCCACCCGCATCGAACGATATACGGTGTTGCGTAGCCCGCACATCGACAAGAAATCTCGCGAGCAGTTCGAGATTCGTACTCACAAGCGACTCGTCGACATCATTCAGCCGACGGGAAAGACGATCGATGCGCTCAACAAGCTCTCGCTGCCGGCGGGAGTTGATGTCAAAATCCGCGCTTCGGTGAACTGACGTCGCTGGTGTTCTTTCATTGGAATTTGCCTCTGTAGGGTTGGGGTGTTTGTAATGGCTCGAGGGTTGCTCGGTCGCAAAGTCGGCATGACCCAGGTTTTCGACAGTCGCGGCGCAGTGGTGCCGGTGACTGTTGTCGCCACCGGTCCGTGTGTGGTGCTGCGAATGCGCACTATGGAGCGTGATGGTTATTCTGCGGCTCAGTTGGGCTTCGAAGACAAGCCGCGTCGGTTGTCGAACCGGGCCGAGCGTGGAATGGTGGCGGTGCTGGATTCAAGTCGTCCTGTTAAGACCGAACGGCCCGGATGCGAACCCAAGCGGTTTATTCGTGAGTTTCGTGATTCCCCGGTTTACACGGTCGGGCAAGTGCTGACGGTTGCTGAGCTGGATGGGTGTCCGAAAGTGGATGTCATTGGTGTGTCGAAGGGTCGCGGATTCGCGGGCGTGATGAAGCGGCATCACTTCAGTGGAGTGTGTGCCAGTCACGGCGTGAAGAAGGTGCATCGATCCGGCGGTTCGACGGGTCAGAGCACTGATCCCGGCAAAGTGTTCAAGGGAACAAAGATGCCCGGCCGGATGGGTGGGGTTCGCGTGACCGTTCGCGGCCTGCGTTTATGGCAGGCTGATGCCGAGGCGGGGATGCTGCTCGTGAAGGGAGCCATTCCGGGCTATTCAGGCGGCTATGTGATCGTTCGTGAGACCAACTGCTACTAAGCAGTTGCCGCGGGCGGTACTTCTTCTGATGTCGGGTGACAACACGGTGGTGATTTGAATGGCCTCATTTCCAATTTATGATCAGTCGGGTGTGCCCACTGGTGAGACATGTGCGATTGATCCGGCCGATTTCTCGGCAGTGATTTCTGATCGCCTGCTTCACGAGGCTGTGGTGATGTACGGCTCGAATAAGCGTCTGGGGACATCGAAAACGAAGTCTCGGGCAGAGGTGGTCGGCAGTTCCAAGAAGCTGTTCAAGCAAAAGGGGACCGGCAATGCCCGAATGGGCAATAAGCGAACGCCGATTCGCCGTGGTGGTGGGCACTGTTTCGCGAAACGGCCCCGCGACTGGAGCTACAGGCTTCCCCGGAAGGCCCTGCGGCGGGCCACGGCGATGGCTTTCGCCGCGAAGGTGCGAGATGGTGAATTGTTTGTGTTGCAGTCGCTGACGATCACTGAGCCCAAGACGCGGCCGATCGTGCAGATGCTGAACAAGATCGGTGTTGGTCAGGCGAGTTGCGTGATTGGGATTGCGGAATCGAGCCCTGTGGCTTGGAAGTCGTGCCGGAACATCGAGCGGTGTTCGCTGGTCCCAGCCGCCGAATGGAATGCGTCGACACTGTTGCGCAATCGTTACTTGGTGGTGACGTTAGATGCCATAGAGCGGTTTCGGGCTCGGTTCGCCGGGCGTTCCGTCTGATCGTCACCGTCAGGACATGGATTAGGGGTTGTGAGAATGGCTGTGGAAACAGGCTTTGAATTGCGGGGTCACGAGGTTCTGCGGCGACCGTTGATCACCGAGAAGACGATGCATCTGTCCGAGCGACGGAACACATTTGTTTTCGTGGTCGATACGGCCGCCACGAAGCAGAGCGTGAAGGCGGCGGTCGAAGAGCATTGGTCAGTTCGGGTGACGGGCGTTCGCATTCAGAATCGCGTGGGAAAGGCCCGCCGATTCAAGGCGATGGTTGGTGAGACCGCTCCGTCAAAGCGTGCCTTAGTGACGTTGCATGAGGACGATCGGATCTCGCTGTTCTAGCGGTCGGTCGCTTTCGAATGCGATGATTGCGGATTGTAGTGTTCAGTTGGTGTCGACTGATTGAGGGTTAGGATTAGCATGGGGATTCGGACTTACAAGCCGACCAGCGCAGGCCGTCGAGGCGGCCAGGTCAGCGATTTTGCGGAAATCACCGACAGGAAAAAACGCCCCGAAAAGGCGCTGGTGTCCCGGTTCAAGCGGCGGGGCGGACGCAATTTCCAAGGCAAAATCACTTGTCGCCACCGCGGAGGTGGTCAGCGGGTGCTGTACCGACACATTGATTTTCGCCGCAGCAGGGATGATGCGCCGGCCGTTGTGACGCATATCGAATATGATCCGAACCGGACGTGTCGTATCGCGCTGATTCAATATCCCGACGGTGAGAAGGCGTATATTCTGGCCCCTGAAGGGCTGGCGGCGGGTGCCAAGATCTCCAGTGGCACGAATATCGAACCAATGCTCGGCAATTGCATGCCGTTACGGTTGATTCCTGTCGGAACTCAGGTGCATAACATCGAGTTGCAGCCTGGACGTGGCGGTCAGTTTTGTCGCAGTGCCGGTGTGTCGGCGGTGGTCAATGCGTCGGAAGGGAACTGGGCGCAGATCACTCTGCCGTCCGGAGAAGTTCGTCGTGTGCCGTCCGAATGCCGGGCGACCATTGGTGTGCTGGGTTTTTCTGAACACTCGATGATCGTGATTGGCAAGGCGGGACGCGTGCGACGCAAGGGGATTCGCCCGTATGTTCGAGGTTCGGCGATGAACCCGATTTCGCACCCGATGGGTGGTGGCGAGGGTCGTCGCTCCGGTGGACGGCATCCAGTCAGCCCGACGGGCAAACTGGCGAAGGGTGGACGGACGCGGAATCCACGTCGGCCGACTCGCAATGCGATTATCCGGCGCCGCAAGTCGCGACGTTACGGTCAGGTTTCACTGTAGATTTGAATTCAGTTTTCCGGTTCTTGATTGGGCCATTGGGCTCGGGGCGAATCACCATGGGGCGGAGTCTTAAAAAGGGTCCATACGTCGACGCGAAGTTGTTCGCGAAGGTCGAGGCTCAGCAGGGGCGGAAAAAAGAGCCGATCAAGACTTGGGCGCGCCGATCGACGATTCCGCCGCAGTTCATCGGGCACACGTTTCTCGTTCACAACGGCAAGGTCTTCATCAGCGTCTACGTGAATGAAGAAATGGTTGGACACAAGTTGGGTGAGTTCTCGTTGACCCGGACCTTCCGTGGTCACGGGGGCAAGGGCGGGAAGTAAGGCGCTGAGCCGTTTTTGAGAGCAGGGTCATGGACTACCGAGCCACTATTCGTTATGCCCGTATTTCGCCGACCAAGGTTCGGAACCTAGCCGACTTGGTGCGGGGTCGTTCCGCTCGTGACGGATTGGAAACACTGCGGTATTTGCCGCACCGTGGCGCGAGGATGCTGGAAAAGGCACTCCGTAGCGCTATCGCGAACGCCGAGGAGTCGGGCGTGCGCAACGCGGATGCTCTGGTCGTCCGCACGGCGGGGGTGGACACCGGTCCGACGCTCAAGCGGATTCAGCCGCATGCTCGCGGGATGGGATTCATGATCAAGAAACGCATGTCGCACATCACAGTGTCGGTGAGCTTGCCGGAAAAGAAATAACGCGGATCGAATCAGGGCAGTTGGATAAGGGTGTGTTTCCATGGGGCAAAAAGTTCGACCGACGGGGTTTCGTGTCGGGATCGTCGAGGATTGGCGAAGCCGATGGTACGCCTCCCGCGCGGAGTTTGGTGACCTGCTGATCGAGGACGATCGGCTGCGAAAATTCATCAAGAGGAAATACGAGTTCGCGGCGATTCCACGAATCGAGATCGAACGCACTCGGGATCAGGTGGTGGTGTTCCTGCATACGGCACGGCCGGGGATTATCATCGGTCGCAAAGGTCAGGAAGTCGATCGGCTGAAGGCGGAGCTTGAGGATCTGACGGGTCGCCGGATGGATCTGAAGATCGTGGAGATTTCGCAACCGTTGCGTTCGGCTGTTTTGGTGGCCGAGGACATCGCCCAGCAGTTGGCCAAGCGAGGGAGTTTCCGCCGCGTGATGAAGCGGTCGATGGATCAAGTGATGGAAACCGGCGTCGACGGAATGAAAATCGAGCTGTCCGGTCGCTTGGGCGGCGCGGAAATGTCGCGAACGGAAAAGGCCAGCCGGGGATCGATCCCGCTGTCCACGATCCGTAAGCACATTGATTATGGGTTTGCAATAGCGAAGACGACGATGGGTGTCATCGGAGTCAAAGTGTGGATCAATCTCGGCGAATACGAAAATCAGGAGCAGACCGATGGCACTCATGCCCAAGCGGGTAAAGCACCGCAAAGAGCAAAGAGGGCGCGTAAAAGGTAACGCCAGTCGTGGTGTGACGGTGGCGTTTGGCGACTGGGGACTGCAGGCAACAGAAGCGGGCCGGATTCGTGGCAACACGATCGAAGCGTGTCGCGTGGCGGTTTCGCAGTATGTCCGCGGCGAAGGCAAACTGTACATCCGAATATTTCCGAACAAGCCGATGACGGCCCGTCCGCTCGAAACACGAATGGGCACCGGCAAGGGTGAGCCTGATCACTGGGTGAGCGTGGTTCGTCCCGGCAAGGTCTTGTTCGAGTTGGCGGGTGTCAGCGAAGTGGCGGCTCGCGAGTGTTTTGCACGCGTTGCCTACAAGCTGCCCGTACGCGTTCGTCTGATCGGTCGGACACATTAGTTCAAGCGGCAACCTGAACCGGGATGCTCGCAGTGGGGTGGGGCGATGAAGGATTTGAGTCAGGAGCAACTGGTTCTCCAGTTGAACGTCACATGCCGCGAGCGGCTGGACGCCAAGATGAAGGCCGCGTCGGACAAGACGGTCGGTCATAAGAGCAAGAAATTGCGTCGCGACATTGCGCGGGTGTTGACCGAGTTGCGGGCACGCGAAATTGCGGCGCAGCAGAAGAGTTGATTTTGACGCTGTTGATCTGATGAAACGGGTTGTCAAGTTTTGCGAGAGTGGAAGATGCGTAAGCGAGAGATCGGGATCGTGACGTCGGACGGCGCTGACAAGACGCGCCGAGTGGAAGTTGAGCGAGTCCTCGCGCATGCGAAATACGGAAAGACGATCCGACGCAGAACCGTATGTCACGTTCATGACGAAGAGAACGTGTCAAAGATCGGTGATCGAGTGGAGATTGTCGAAAGTCGGCCGTTGTCGCGGCTGAAGCGATGGCGGCTGGTTAAGGTTGTTTAGTCGTGTCGGATTGTCTGGCCTGTGACTGTGGATGCTGAGTGTGATCTATGATACAAATGCAAACGATCGTTGACGTTGCCGACAACTCCGGCGCAA
Organism: Schlesneria sp.; assembly: GCA_043732205.1. Taxonomy (GTDB): domain Bacteria; phylum Planctomycetota; class Planctomycetia; order Planctomycetales; family Planctomycetaceae; genus Schlesneria. The sequence continues at coordinate 6,109 of JAYTIB010000125.1, forward strand.
AGAGCGCGCGTTGCATCAAGGTGCTGGGGAGTTCAAGTCGGCGCACGGCCAGTCTTGGTGACGTGATTGTCGTGGCGGTACAAAAGGCCACGACGACAGGCGTGATCAAACGCAAGGCCGTCGTTAAGGCGGTCATCGTTCGAGTGAAGCAGCCCTATGGCCGGCCCGACGGGAGCACCGTTCGGTTCGACTCAAATGCGGTGGTGCTGGTCGACGATGACAACAATCCAAAGGGAAGTCGAATCTTCGGTGCAGTCGCCAGGGAACTGCGCGAGCGAAAGTTTATGAAGATTGTCAGCCTGGCACCGGAAGTTGTGTGACCGTGCAGGCGATGGGCGGTTTAAATTCCGGGGCTGGCTGCGAAGAGGCTTGTGATGAGAATTCTGAAGGGTGATTTGGTTGTCATTTGCACGGGAGACGATCGTGCGAAGACGCCGCGGCGGGTGTTGCGCATCGTCGAGGGCGGTGCCCGGATCGTGGTGGAAGGTGTGAACCGCGTCTACCGCCACGTGAAGAAGGGTCATCCGAAGAGTCCGCAGGGCGGACGGTTGTCGATCGAATTGCCGATCGATATCAGCAACGCTCAGGTGTACTGTCCGAAGTGTGATCGTGGTGTCAGGGTGGGGAGTCGGATGGATGCCGCCGGCGTGAAGTTCCGTGGTTGCCGCAAATGCGGTGCGCCGTTGGCGAGCGCCGGTAAGTGAATCGGAAATTGGAAGTGATTTGACGTCTCGGTTGAGAAGACAAAGATCGGATGAGGCTGTTGCCAAATGAGTTCGCTGCAAACCAAGTATCGCACTGAGATCGTTCCGCGACTGAGCCAGCAGCTCGGCGGACGCAATATTCACGCGGTTCCGAAGGTCGAGAAGGTCGTCATCAGCATGGGGCTCGGCAAGGCTGTTGGCGAGCGCAAGCGTTTGGAAGAAGCGCTCGACCAGATGGCGTTGATCAGCGGCCAAAAGCCCCGGATCACACGAGCCCGGAACGCCATTTCTGGTTTTCGGCTCCGTGAGGGGATGGAGATCGGCTGTGCGGTGACATTGCGGTCCCGCCGGATGTATGAGTTTCTGGAACGACTGATCAATTTGGTTCTGCCACGAGTTCGCGACTTTCGCGGTGTCGATGGCAAGGGTTTTGATGGCTGCGGCAATTTCAGCATGGGTTTGTCAGAGCAGTTGGTGTTTCCAGAATTGAATCCCGACAAAGTTTCGTTTGTCCAAGGGATGAATATCGCGGTGGTGACCACCGCTCAGACAGACGAAGAAGGGCGCCAGTTACTGCGAGAGCTGGGTTTTCCGTTCAAGAAGGACTAGGGGCGACAGAGCCATTTGATTCTCGCGATGATTTCAGACAGACAGGATTTGGGAGCACTCCGTTGGCGACTCAAGCACATATCGTTAAGGCCAGTAAAAAGCCCAAGTTCACGTCGCGCATTGAGCATCGATGTCAACTCTGCGGCCGTCCCCGGAGCGTCTATCGTCGCTTCAAGTTGTGTCGAATCTGCTTTCGAAACATGAGCTTGGACGGTTTGATTCCTGGTGTGCGCAAGGCGAGTTGGTAAGGCGGCCGGTTGGCGTCGTTCGATTTGGACAGGGAAAACAGTATGCCGGATCCCGTAGCGGATATGTTGACGTGTGTGCGGAATGCGGTCGCGGTCGAACGTGCGGTGATCGAGCTGCCAAGCTCCAAGCTGCGGGTCTCGATAGCGGATGCACTGCAGCGCCATGGTTATATTTGGGATTACACGGTGGTCGGTGCTCCCGACGATGAGAGCAAGCGACGACTACGGATCAACTTGAAGTACGGTCCGACCGGCGAGAAGGTGATTCAGTCCATCTCGTGTGTCAGCAAGCCGGGGCGTCGAGTCTACTCGTCGGTCTCAGACATTCCCAATGTGCTGCAAGGCTTGGGAATTTGTTTGCTGTCGACCAGTCGCGGAGTGCTCGGCGGCGGCGAAGCCAAGAAGGCCAATGTCGGTGGAGAGGTTCTCTGCATCGTCTGGTGATCCCGAACGGATCATCGCTGAGGAAGACCAGTTCGAAATGAAGACTTGATCAGGTGCATAATGTCTCGAGTGGGATCTGCGGTCGTTTCCGTGCCGGCGGGCGTCGAAGTCAAGACGCAGGCCGATGAAGTCCAGGTAAAGGGAACGCACGGACTGTTGTCGGTGCGCATTCCGGATGGCATCGGCGTCGCGTTCGACACGGCTAAGCGGGAATTGTCGGTCACACGAGCGGATGATCGCCGCGAGTTGCGGGCTCTGCACGGACTCATTCGCTCGCTGGTGGCCAACGTCGTCCGCGGTGTCGTGCAACCTTGGGAAAAGAAACTCGAAATCGTTGGCGTCGGCTACCAAGCATCATTGGCTCCCGGAAAGCTGACCTTGAACGTCGGCTTTGCGAACCCAGTCATCATTCAAATCCCCAAAGGGGTGACGTGTGAGTTGCCGGACAACACGCATGTGGTGCTGAAGTCGGCCGATCGGCAGGCTGTCGGGCAAGTGGCTGCAAATGTGCGGAGCATCCGGCCTCCAGAGCCCTACAAGGGCAAGGGGATCCGGTATGCGGGAGAGTACGTGAAGCGGAAGCAGGGGAAGGCCTTCGGGAGTTAGGCGACGCCAAATCTTGTGGCGAAACCAGCTTGCCCTGTGGAAGACGTTCTATTGTGCGTGGTATTTGGAATTCTGGAAATGAACAAAGTCAAGCGTCTGGCAAAGCAACAGTTGAGGCGGAAACATCGAGTCCGCAACAAGCTCAAGTCGGGCAGTCGCGTTCGTCTGTCGGTGTTTCGGAGCAATCTTTACTTCCGCTGCCAAGCCATTGACGATAAGGCGGGCAATACAGTCGCATCGGCTTGGTCTGGTGAACTCTCCAGTGAGGCGGATACTCCGAAGGGATGCGATGCCGCGGCGAGAGTGGGCCGTTTGATCGCTGAGCGTCTGCTGGCTGCGGGGATTACCGCGGCGTGCTTGGACCGTGGCGAGTATCGATATCACGGACGCGTTAAGGCGTTCGCCGAGGGGGCCAGGGGTGCGGGGTTGGAACTCTGACGGAATTCGTCACCCGCGTAAACGAGTGGTCGGGCATTCACAAGAGGGGTTGGTCCGGTGGCGGCAGAGCAAAACCAAAAAGAATATCCTGAGCGAGTCGTACAGATTCGGCGATGCGCGTGCGTTGTCAAAGGCGGACGCCGGTTCAGCTTTACCGCACTCGTTGTGGTGGGCGACGGGCGTGGCAAGGTCGGGTATGGTTATGGGAAGGGCGTTGAAGTCCCCCAAGCTGTGGAAAAGGCCGTCAAGGCTGCCGGCCGCAAGATGTTCGACGTGCCGGTCGAGAATGGCACGGTGCCGCATGCGGTCATCGGTCGTTTCGGCTCTTCATCCGTAATGTTGATGCCGGCCAACGCCGGGACGGGAATCATCGCCGGTGCTGCGGTTCGGTCAATCGCCGAAGCCTCCGGCATAAAGGATGTGCTCACGAAGTGCCGTGGATCGAGCAACCCGCTAAACGTGGTCAAAGCCGCATTCGATGCGATCCGTCAACTCCGGCATCGGGCAGATGTCGCCAGACTTCGCGGAGGTGCCGAACGATGATGGTACATGAGTTGGAATCCGGGCCGAAGGTGCCAGACCGCAAGCGGATCGGGCGAGGAATTGGTTCCGGACATGGTAAGACGTCGGGGCGGGGTCACAAGGGTGCCGGCAGTCGATCGGGACACAAACGGCGAATCACCTTTGAAGGCGGTCAGATGCCGTTGGTCCGCCGGATTGCAAAGCGGGGCTTCAACAACCGCCAATTCGCCACCGAGTGGGAGATCTGTGACGTAGCCGATCTGGAAAAGGCGTTCAGCTCTGGCGAAACGGTGACCGCAGCGGAGCTGCGAAGTCGGGGTGTTTTGCCGCGACGCAAGTCGGGCGGCATTGCGATCAAGCTCATCGGGGCCACGCCTTTGACGAAACCACTGGTCGTCGTCGTTGGCGGATGCACTGTCGGTGCGAGGAAGTCTGTAGAGCTGGCTGGTGGCAAGGTGGTCACACAGCGCCGTAGTGAATAAGCTCACGTTTGGACCGCCAGAAAACCGTCAAATACTGGGTGTAGCGTGTACGCGTCATTTCTGCAGCTGCTGCGCATCCCCGAAGTACGCGCCAAGATTGGCTTGACGTTGCTGCTGCTGGGGGTCTATCGGCTTGGGTTTTCAGTGGTTCTGCCAAACGTGGATCAACGGATCATGGCGGAAAATGTGAAAAGCCAAGGATCCGGCGACGGCTTGGACCGCATGATGACCATGCTGTCGCTATTTTCCGCGTCGAACATCAGCATGATGACAATTTTCGGGTTGGGGATCATGCCGTACATCTCGGCGTCGATCATCTTTCAGTTGCTGGGTACGGTTTATCCTCCGCTCGAACGGTTGCAAAAGGAAGGCGAAGCTGGCAGGAGAAAAATCAACGAATACACCCGCTATGCAACTGTGATTATCTGTATTTGCCAGAGTTTTTTCTGGGTTCGAGTTATTGCCGTCGGTGGGGTTGGCGGAATTCGGTTTCTGCCGGGATTCGACGACATCTTCTGGCAAATGACGGCTGCCGTCACGATGACCACCGGTAGCGTTTTCTTGATGTGGGTCGGCGAACAGATCGATGAGTTCGGGATCGGGAACGGAGTCAGCCTGCTGATCATGGCCGGGATTCTGGCGAGAATGCCGGAGGCGCTCAAGTTGTTGATCTGGCCGGTGCTGGAAAAGGGAATGGCGCTGGGAAGCGTGACCGGGATCGAACGCTATGCGACTCTGGTGATGTTGTTTCTGGTGGTGGTCGTCTGCGTGGTCATGATCACTCAGGCTCAGAGAAAAATTCCCGTCCATAGCGCCAAGCATGTTCGGGGAGCCAGGGTGGTTGGCGGACAGATGCAATCGCTTCCCATCAAGATCAATCAGTCGGGTGTGATGCCGATCATTTTCGCGTCGAGCCTGCTGATGTTTCCCCAATTGATTTTTGGCCAGTTGGCGGCGATCCTCAGTAATGTTTCTGTTTTGGGAACTATCCTGACGGCGGCGGATCTGGCGTTCAAGAACCCGGGGGGCGTGTTCTACAACACGTGTTATGTCGGTCTGATTTACTTCTTTTGTTTTTTCTGGACCGCCGTGACGTTCAATCCAACGGAGATGGCGAACAACTTGAAGGACTATGGCAGTTTCGTTCCGGGGTATCGACCAGGCGCTAGGACTGCGCAGTATTTGGAGCGGGTCATGCTGCGGATGACGTTTGTCGGGGCTGCGTTCTTGTCGCTGGTGGCGATCATTCCCACCGTGGTGGTAAATTCGATGAGCGTGGACTATCTGGTTGCTAGTTTCTTCGGCGGAACCGGGTTGTTGATTTGCGTCTCGGTTGTGATTGATCTCGTCACGAAACTTGACAGCCAACTGGTGATGCGTGGTTTGCCGACGTTACTCGATCGGGATTCTAAATAGAGGTTTGCAATTGGGTCGCGGAAGCCGCCCGGTTGTTTGAGCGGATTGTCATCGACGGCTTTTTCTGGGGAGTGTGGTCGTGAAAGTCAGGTCAAGCGTCAAGCGGATCTGCGATGGTTGTAAAATCGTTCGCAGGAAGGGTAGAGTGTATGTGATCTGCGCTCTCGACGCCCGGCACAAACAGCGCCAGGGGTAGTCGGGGAAGCTGGATCGTTCTTGGCGGTGGCTGTTGCGCAAAGGTGCGGGACGGGGCAGCCAATGTGTCAGACATCATCCGATAGCGTTGATGGTGCAGCCGATTTTGGAAGCAAACAAGGGGCGATTAGAAGATGCCGCGTATCCAGGGCGTTGACATTCCGAACGACAAACCGACGTTCATCGCGTTGCAGTATCTGTACGGTGTTGGGTCGCATTTGGCGTTTGAGATTTGCCATGCGGTCGGAGTGGACCCACAGCGTAAATGCCGAGAGTTGAGTGAAGACTCTGTGGCGCGAATCTCGGCACTGTTGGACAAGGATTACACTGTCGAGGGACAGTTGCGACGCCAGGTTCAGCAGAATGTCATGCGTTTGAAGGACATTCAGTGCTACCGGGGATTGCGTCACAGGCGTGGATTGCCGGTCCGCGGTCAGCGGACTCGGACAAATGCTCGCACACGCAAGGGCGTGAAGAAGACGGTGGCCGGCAAAAAGGGCGTTAAGGACATGAAGCACTAAAACGCCGGTAAATATCTCATTCTGCGGTGTAGGGAAAACAGAAAAATGGCACAAGGTAAGAAGCGGCGTATTCGCAGGAATGTGACGAGGGGCATCGCGCACATCAAGGCGACGTTCAACAACACGACGGTGACGATCACCGACACGAATGGCGACGTGCTGTGTTGGGCCACGGCGGGAACTGTGGGATTTAAGGGGAGCCGCAAGAGCACTCCCTTCGCCGCACAGCGCGCGTCGGAAACGTGTGCTGAGCGGGCGGCCAAGTTTGGCGTCCGCGAATTGGAAGTCCGTGTGAAGGGGCCGGGTTCGGGACGTGAAAGTGCGATCACCGGTCTGCAGTCGTACGGCGTTCAGGTCCGCGGGATCGAAGATGTCACACCGTTGCCGCACAACGGGTGTCGTCCGCGGAAGAAGCGGCGAGTCTGAGCGACGGCCGGGGTTCGGATCAGCGTTTGAAGAATTATTGGGTTTGGGGGGAAGCAGATGAGGATACGCTGGCGCGGATTGGAATTGCCGAATCGGGTCGTTCCGGATGTGGAATCCAACGAGACCTACGGCAAGTTTACGATCGAGCCGTTTGAACGCGGATTCGGTGCAACGATTGGGAACTCGCTGCGCAGGATCCTGTTGTCAAGCCTTGAGGGAAGTGCCGTCACACGCATTCGCATCCAGGGAGTTCAGCATGAGTTCACCGCTCTGCCGGGCATCGTGGAGGATGTGACCGAGATCTGTCTCAACGTAAAGTCTCTGGTGGTCAAGAATCGCAGTGCGACGTCGCGTCTGGTGCGAATCGAAAAAAACGAGCGCGGCGTAGTGACCGGTGCCGACGTCGTTTGTGACGACCAGATCGAAGTTGTGAACAAGGATCTCGTCATCGCCACGATGACCGACGATGTGTCGTTCCAACTGGAAATGCAGGTTGAGAACGGTCGTGGCTATGTGCCGGCTTCCGAGCAGTACGAGCAGGAACCGGAACTGGGCGTGATTCCGCTGGATGCGATCTACTCGCCGGTGTTGCGCGTGCGATACCGGATTGAGGAGACACGCGTCGGTCAGCGCACGAATTATGACCGCCTGATCTTGGAGATCTGGACCAACGGTACGATCACCCCCGAGAACGCGCTGGTGGAATCGGCGAAGATCATGCGCAAGCATCTCAACCCGATCATCACCTACCGCGAAGCCGGTCCGGTGACGTCCCCGGATGGTGGGCTGCGAAACATGCTGGATGCCACGGGCTATGCGCCGGTGGATCTGGAACTTGAGGAAAAGCTCGGCCAGAGTCTGGCGGAGTTGAACCTGTCGGTTCGGGCAACCAATTGTCTCGAGTCGGAGGGGATCAATTCCGTTCGGGATCTCGTCCTGCGAACCGAGGACCAACTGCTGCAGGTTCGCAACTTCGGCGAAACGACATTGCAGGAAGTCCGTGAGCGGTTGGGAGTGATCGGATTGCGGTTGGGCATGCGTTTGCCACAGTACCTGCAGCGCGACGCGCGATAGACACGTTTGACGTTCGGTTTTCGTTGGAATTCTGTTAGCGAGTATTGGTGATGAGGCACAAGCGGCGAGGTCGGCAGCTCGGACGGAACGCGGCGCATCGGCGCGCGATGTTCAGGAACATGGCGACCAGTCTGATCACTTCGGTGGTTCCGGCGGGTACGGAAGTCCCCGCAGGGCGGGTTCCGGGCAGGATCGAGACGACGGTTGAGAAGGCCAAAGAGCTTCGCCCCGTGGTTGAGAAACTGATCACGCTTGCGAAGAGGTCGTTGGTGCATGCGGAGGCGGCCGAGCAATTCGCGACGTCCGCCGCCCGCAACACACCCGAGTGGCGGGATTGGCGTACGTCTGACCGGTGGCAGCAATGGAACCGGGCGATTGCGCCCGCCGTGACGTTGCGACGCCGTGCGTTTGCCGCGTTGCGATCGCGGTCAGCCGTCGATTTGCTGTTTGCTGAGTTGGGGCCGAAGTTCCGCACGCGGCCGGGTGGCTACACCCGCATTGTTCGTCTCGCCCGGGTTCGCCTGGGTGACGGCGGCAAGTTAGCGATTATCGAGTTTGTCGGCGAACGGGACCGAAATCGCGTTCGTCGCGCCGCCAGCATCAAAGTCGGCGAATAGCGTCGACAGTTGCCCGATGATTCCCACATGAGAGCCCTGCATCAGCGGGGCTTTCTCTATTTCTGGTTCGACACCACGAATCATGGGATCGAATTCCATTCGCATGTGGTGATGGGCGAACGAGCCCGCCTTCAACAATGCGGGAATGAATGCGCGGATCGCCAGATTCCCTCCCACAGACTGGGACGAGGATCGGCAATTGCCCGGTTGCGGTGAGTCTGCTTCGGCCCGGGTTGGCTGACTGTTCTCGCGGGAAGCATTCGGACGAATACTCTGCCAATGGCGTAAGCATGCGGCCCGAGCGCCGACTGCCGCGTTACAAGTCGATACCCAGTTCCTCGATCTTCCGGTACAGGCTGGATAGGCCGAGCTTCAATCGCTTGGCCGCTTCCCGTTTGTCCGGCCATTGATTGAGAACTCGCAGGATATGCAGCCGTTCATAGTGCCGCAGTGCCGATCGCAGGTCGTCGGTGTCCGGCAACGGCTGGTCGGCGCCGCGCAGATCGGATGGTAGGTCATTGGGGCGGATCTGTGTGCCGTCACACATCATGACCGCCCGTTCGATGGCATTGTCGAGTTGCCGGACATTGCCCTTCCAAGGGGCGGACATCAGCGTCCGGATCGTTTCGCTGGTCGCGGCCGTCACCCGCTGCCCCATCGCCCGGCTGTGCTTGGCGATGAAGAATTCGACCAGTTCGGGAATGTCATCCAGGCGTTCGCGCAGCGGCGGAATGCAGATCTTCATTCCGTCGAGCCGGTAGAACAGATCCTCTTGAAACCGGCCTTCGCGAACTTCCGCGGACAGATCCCGGGTCGTCGCCGCAATGATCCGGGCGGTGGTGCGCAGCGGTTTCGTGGCCCCGATCGGGGTGAACTCCTGGTACTCGATCGCGCGCAACAGCTTGTCCTGCGCCGACAGCGGCAACTGCGAGACTTCGTCGAGAAAAACGGTGCCGCTCGACACGGTGCGAAAACTGCCCGGCAGTTCCTCGTTGATTCCCGGCAGCGCACCGGCCCGGGCACCGAACATTTGCGCTTCCAGCAGTTCACCGGGCCGGGTCGCGCAATTGATGGCGGCAAAACTCTCGTTTTGTTTGGGGCCCCACTTGTGGATGGTCCTGGCGAACAATTCCTTGCCCGTTCCCGATTCGCCGACGAGCAGGACGTTTGAATTCGTGATGGCGATGCGGCGCACGGCGTCTTTCACCGACCGCAGGGCAATGCTGGAGCCGATCATCGATTCGCCGTGTTCACGGCGAGCCAGCTCACGGCGCAGCAACTGGTTTTCCAGTGTCAGCTCGCGGTATTGAAACAGGCGTTTCAGCTTGTTGGCCAGGTCGTCAAAGATGACCGGTTTGACCAGGTAGTCGAAGGCGCCGGACTGAAACGCCTCGACGGCATTTTCGACGGTCGCATAGGCGGTGATGATCAGCCCCGAGACGCTGGGGTTGAGCTGCTGCAGACGGCGCAGCAGCGCCAGGCCGTCACCATCGGGAAGCTGAACATCGCAGACCGCCACTTGGAAGTCGCGTTGACGGGCGTGCTGCAACGCGGCGGCCACGTTTCCCGCGGTGACCACGTCATATCCCTCGTCGGTCAGAAACTCACCGAGCGAGGTGCGAATGATTTGTTCGTCTTCAACGATCAGTACGGAACGGGGCATGGCAGATTGAATGGCGGATGCCTATGTGGTGGAGGAACAAGTGCGATGAACGACGGGCGGTTCAGCCGGAAGAGC
>JAYTIB010000126.1:0-2333 GCA_043732205.1 Schlesneria sp.
GAAACGGCTCCGCGGGGGATTTGTATCTGACGATCGAAATCGAACCGCATCCCTATTTTCGCCGGGAAGGTTCGCACCTGTTGCTCGATGTTCCCGTCACTCCGTCCGAGGCAGTACTCGGTGCCAAGATCGAGGTGCCGACGCTGATGGAGGGGCGCGGGGTCGTCACTGTTCCGCCGGGAACCTCCAGTGGCGCGAAGCTGCGTCTGCGCGGCAAGGGCATCCTGGATCCCCAGACAAACCAGACGGGCGATCAATTGGTCGTGATCAAGATTGTGGTTCCCAAGGCGATCAGCGACGACGACAAGGCGCTCTACCAGAAACTCGCGGCGAATGAGACGTCGCCCCGAACGAGTCTGTGGTGATCCCGCGAGTTTGGCTTCCCATCAATCGAGAAAGGGCGAATCGCATGTTTGATCCGGCGCGACGATCAGTCTTGGACACGCTGTCACCGGGACGCCAACTTGTGGTCGGGCTGGTGATGATCGCTTCGCTGGCTTGGTTGCTCTGCGCCGAACCGATCTGGCACCCAGTGATCTCGGCCGGTGCCGACGAGCCACCAGGCGCGGCGACGCAGTCTGACGAAGCGACTCCTCCACCGGACAATCCGATCCGCCCGACGGAAAAGCAGATCAAGGCTTATTCGGGATTGGCCGCGCTGGTCGGAATTGTCATCGCGGGGCTGTCGCTGGCGGCGTTCATCATCCTGTGGGCCGGTCGGCTGCGGCGACAAATCCGGCGTTCCCTGCCGGGAACCGAGGCCCCCGTTCGCGACTTCTGGTTCCTGAAACCACCCAAACCGTTGGTCACCGACTCCAAGCTGCCCGATTCGCATCAGCCGCCCCACGAACCGCAGGATCAATCCTGACATGCCCGGCACAGCCTTTCCCCCGACGGCCCACCTGCGAAGTGGCCGCGACTTCGAGCGGGTTTATGCGCTGAAGTGCAAGGCGGCCGACGGCGTGCTGCTGCTGTTCGCGGCGCGGAACGTCTCCCCGTCGACTCGCATTGGACTCAGCGTGTCGAAGAAACATGGCGGAGCGGTCGAACGGAACCGGCTGAAGCGCTGGCTGCGGGAGGCGTTTCGCCTGGAACGACACCGGTTTCCCGCCGGCCTGGACCTGATCGCCATCCCGCTGGTCGCGGACCGCGCTTCACTGTCCGCCTATCGCCAGTCACTGGTCGGTCTGGTGAAGCGGTTGACGAAACGCCTGGATCGCGCTGATGATTCGACCATCGCGCCGCCATCAACGGACGCGCCGCCATGAACCTCGTCAGGCTGGTCTGGCAACTCCCCGGCCTGCTGCTGATCGCGGGCGTGCGGTTCTATCAACTGTGCATCGGCCCGCTGCTGGGAAGGCACTGCCGGTTCGAACCGTCATGCAGCAACTACTTCATTCAGGCAGTCAAGAAGTATGGCGCGATCCGAGGCTCGACCAAGGGCGTGCTCCGAATTTGCCGGTGTCACCCGTGGCATCCGGGCGGATACGATCCACCGTGACGGCGGGGAGAAAGTAGTGCAAAGTGAGAAGTGATCAATGCAAAGTGAAGAACCATTTCTTTCACTTTGCACTTTGCACCGATCACTTCTCACTTTGCACTATTTAATCCTCAACTCCCCACCGCGACCACCTTCGGCATGACCGGCTTCGTCGGCAGCATCGTTGCCGGTTGCACCAGTGGGAACTTGAGCGTGAAGGTCGTGCCGGCACCGACGGCGCTGTCGACGCGGATGCGTCCACCGTGAGTCTCCATGACGTCGCGGGCCAGTGACAGGCCGAGGCCCGTGCCCCCCTGTCCCCGCTCATCCAGCGTCTTCGTGGTGAAGAACGGCTCGAAGATGCGGCGCAGTTTTTCGGCGGGAATCCCGCCGCCGGTGTCCTTGATGCCGATCTCCGCATGACCCGATTCCGGATTCGTGCGGACGGTTGCCGTCAATGTGCCGCCCGATTCCATCACCTGCCGCGCGTTGACGATCAGGTTCATCAGCACCTGCTGGACCTGGCCGGAATTCACCGAGGCCCACGGGCGCGATTCGTACTGTGTGACCAGCTTGATGCGGAACCGCTGCAGATCCTTTTCGACCAGCACCAGCACGTCCTCGACCAGCGGCACCAGTTCCATCGGTTCACGCCGGTCGCCATGATGCCGCGCGTACGACAGCATCCCCGTGGTGATCTTCGAGGCCCGCTGGCCGGCGGCCATGATCTTGTCGAACGCCTTGTCCCGCGTGGCCGCATCCTTGTGACGGATCCCCATCTTCGCGTAATTGATGACGGTCGTCAGGATGTTGTTGAACTCGTGCGTGATCGACGCGGCCAGCACCCCCACGG
>JAYTIB010000127.1:0-2330 GCA_043732205.1 Schlesneria sp.
GCCGACTTCAACGGCATCCCGGCCGGCGCGGACAAGACCGACTTTTACCAGCACGACCAGAACTGGTCGAACCGCATGATCCTCGGCGACTCGCTGCATGTCATGGCCAGTCTGGCCGAGCGTGAGGGGCTGCGGGGCCAGGTGCAGTGCATCTACTTCGACCCGCCCTACGGCATCAAGTTCAACAGCAATTTTCAGTGGAGCACCACCAGCCGCGACGTGAAGGACGGCAAGGGCGACCACATCACCCGCGAGCCGGAGCAGGTCAAAGCCTTCCGCGACACCTGGCGCGACGGCATCCACAGCTACCTCACCACGATCCGCGACCGCCTCACCGTCGCCCGCGATTTGCTCACCGAGTCCGGCTCCATCTTCGTCCAGATCGGCGATGAGAATGTCCATCGCGTTCGAGGGGTGATGGATGAAGTATTTGGGGAGGACAACTACTGCGGTCAGATCGCCTTCGCAAAAACAAGCGGCCAAACATCCGGATTGCTTTCTTCTACCTTTGACTACTTGATTTGGTTCGGCAAGAACAAGGATCAGACAAAATTTCACCAACTCTTCGATCGACGTCCAAAGTTCGACAACCCGACGGAGCGTTATGTGTTCTGCGAAACCGATGACGGACAGATGATTGATCTCAGTGTTGCTCAGAAAGAAGGTCGAGAGCAGATACCTGAAGGCCGGATCGTGAAGCTGATTGACACGACCTCGCAAACGGGATCAGCAGGGTCATGCTTCGACTTCAATTTCCAAGGTCACAAGTTTTCCCCACCGGGTGCGCGAGGCTGGTCTTCGCACGAAGTTGGGATGCACCGCGTCGGAAAAGCGGGGTTTCTTCACAAGCAGGGAAAGCATGTTTGGTGGAAGAGCTACCGTGATGAATTCACTTTTCGAGCAAAGAACCTCTATTGGCGTGATACCGTTTCCAATGCCTTTGGGGACCAGCGCATTTACGTCGTGCAGACGAATACAAACGCCGTGCAGCACTGCATTTTGATGACCACCGATCCTGGTGACCTCGTGCTCGATCCGACATGCGGTTCCGGCACGGCAGCTTATGTTGCCGAGCAATGGGGCCGCCGCTGGATCACGATTGATACCTCGCGCGTGGCGCTCGCACTCACCCGTGCCCGCATCATGGGCGCTCGCTATTCGTATTACCTGCTGTCCGATTCTCGTGAAGGTCAACTCAAGGAAGCCGAAGTCAGCGGTGCCGCGTCTTCCTCGCAGCCGGTGCGTGGGAACATCCGCCACGGCTTCGTGTATGAGCGTGTGCCGCACATCACGCTCAAATCCATCGCCAACAACGCCGAGATCGACGTCCTCTGGGACAAGTGGCAGGCGAAGCTGGAACCGTTGAGGGCCGCCTTGAACGATGCCATGGGAAAGCATGGGAAAGCATGGGAAGAATGGGAGATTCCTCGCGAACTTCCATCCTCATCAGTCCCATTCCTCCCATCCGTCCTATCGCTTCACCAGGATTGGTGGCAGGCCCGCATCGCTCGCCAGAAAGAGATCGACGCCTCCATCGCCGCCAAGGCCGAGTTTGAATACCTCTACGACAAGCCCTACGACGACAAGAAAAAGGTCCGCGTGGCCGGCCCGTTCACCGTCGAAAGCCTCTCGCCCCACCGCATGTTGGGCGTGGACGAAAACGACGACTTGATCGACCCGCTCAAGAACGCCAATGCGGACCACGGCGAGAATCAGACCTTCGCCCAGATGATCCTGGAGAACCTCAAGACCGCCGGCGTCCAACAGGCTCACAAGGAAGACAAGATCACCTTCACCGCTCTGACACCGTGGCCCGGCGATCTGGTCTGCGCCGAAGGCCGCTACCTGGAAGGCGAGTCGGACAAACGCGCCGCCATCTTCATCGGCCCAGAGTTCGGCACCGTGCAACGAGCCGACCTCGTCGCCGCCGCTCGCGAGGCAGCCGATGCCGGGTTCGATGTCCTGATCGCCTGCGCCTTCAACTACGAAGCCCACACCACCGAGTTCAACAAGCTCGGCCGCATCCCCGTGCTCAAAGCCCGCATGAACGCCGACCTGCACATGGCCGACGACCTCAAAAACACCGGCAAGGGCAACCTGTTCGTGATCTTCGGCGAACCGGATATCGAAATCATTCACATCGGCGAGCCGGGCGGCGTCAGCCCCCGGACGAAATCAGCCAGCGATGTCCGGGGCCTCACGGCCACCGGCTCGCCAGGTCAAATCCAAGTCAAGGTCAACGGCGTGGACGTCTTCGACCCCAGCACCGGCGAAGTCCGCAGCGACGGAGCCGACGGCATCGCCTGCTGGTTCATCGACACCGACTACAA
>JAYTIB010000128.1:0-6229 GCA_043732205.1 Schlesneria sp.
CGGTTGTCCCGTCGCTCCGCCGACGGGACGAGTCGCGATACGTTCACAGATCCTCAATGACCCTTTCAATCTCCGCCAGTCCAACGATGGGATCGGCACACGTCCCGTTCTGGCAGACATACAACGTCGGCTGTCCGTCGCGAGTTGTCTTTCCCGCCAGCGACGCTCGAACCGATGCGCCGAGGCTGTCGTCCGACGCATCCGCCGCGCGCACGTGGATGACTTTGTTCGGCACAAACTGACTGCTCAGACGATTCAGAAGTTGCTCGCCGTCGGCCGGATGTCCGACCACGGTCAGTTCGTGAGTCGGACCCAGCAGGAAGTCGAGTGCGATCAGAGCCTGGCCGCACGCCATCGGAATGCGTTCCATCTGCCCGGACATCATTTCCAGCGTGGCGACGGCCCGGCTCTCCAGATCCGTGCGGCCGGTCAGTCGCGCCAGTTTCAGCAGCGCGGTCGCCGCCAAACTGTTGCCGGACGGAGTTGCGTTGTCGTGCGTCTCCTTGTTGCGGGCGATCAGCGTTTCGTGATCGGCCGACGTGTAGAAAAAGCCGCCATCACGGTCATCCCAGAACTGCCCGAGCATCCGCTCGGCCAGACCCAGCGCGGCCTCCAAATACCGGGCGTCGAACACCGCTTGGTACAACTCGCACAAGCCGTCGATGAGGCCCGCGTAGTCGTCGAGGTACGCATTGAATCGAGCCCGGCCATCCTTGCAACAGTGCAGCAGACGACCATCGTCCGTTCGCATCTCCCGCAAGATGAAGTCGGCCGCGGCGCGGGCGGCTGAGGCATACTTCGGTTCGCCGAGCACATTGGCTCCCATCGACATCGCGGCGATCATCAGGCCGTTCCAACCGGCGAGCACCTTGTCGTCGCGTCCCGGCCAGACTCGTTTCGAGCGGACATCAAGCAGCTTCTGTCGGCAGCGTGCGAGGGTCGCGTCGAGTTCGTTCGCGTCGACCTTCAAAATCGCCGCCGCCTGCTGATGGGTCTTCGGGCGGTTCAGGATGTTTGTGTGCTCCCAGTTCCCGGACGTGGTGACGTCGTAGCAGTACGCAAATGTTCGGGCATCGTCGGCTCCGAGCACCGCCTCGACTTCCGCCTCGCTCCACACGAAAAACTTTCCTTCGACCCCCTCGCTGTCAGCATCCTGTGTCGCATAAAAGGCACCGGCGGGCTGGGTCATCTCACGCAGGACATAGTCGAGCGTCTCGCGGGCGACCCGCTCGAAGTCGGGCCGGCCGGTGATCTGCCACGCCTCCAGATACACCGGCACCAACAGCGCGTTGTCGTAGAGCATCTTCTCGAAGTGCGGAGCCAGCCAGCGTTCGTCGGTGGAATACCGCGCGAAGCCGCCGCCGAGATGATCGTAGATCCCGCCGCGCGCCATCTTGTCGAGCGTCAGGACCACAATCTCCAGAATCTCCAGGGCGTCGTCGGTTGGCTGTGACGTGGAAAGGGACGGACGGCTTTCAGCTTTCGGCTGATCAGCTTTCAGTTGTTCTGCATTCGGCTGTTCGGCTGCTCGGCTTTCGGCTGTTCGGCTTTCGGCTGATAGCTGACGGCTGACTGGCTGACTAGCTGATCCATCACTTCTCCCCCTTTCGCTGTGGAACGACGACGAGCCTGAACCAAACCTCTTCCAGCACCGCAGCGCCACGCGCAGATCCATCGGATGGGGAAACTTCGGGGGCGAGCCGAATCCGCCATGAACCCGGTCGGCCGCGCGGAGCAATGATCGCAGTCCGTTCTGCAGGATGTTGGCGTTCAACGGCGACGGCGGCACGGTCGGAGTGGCGACGCTCACCACATGGTCCGTCAATTCGTCCGCCTGCGAATTTACCGCGTCGCGCCGGTTCGTCCAGGCATCATGAACACCCGCCAAGATTTCGCGAAAACCGGGGCGGTTCCAGCGGGCTGTCGGGGGCCAGTACGTTCCGCCGTAGAACGGCTTCAGATCGGGCGTCAGGAACACGGACATCGGCCAGCCGCCGCTGCCGGTCATCGCGGTGACGGCACTCATGTAGATCTGGTCGAGATCCGGCCGTTCCTCGCGATCCACCTTGATGCAGACGTACCACTGGTTCATCAGTGCGGCGATGTCGGAGTTTTCAAAACTCTCATGCTCCATCACATGACACCAGTGGCACGCACTGTAGCCGATCGACAGAAAGATCGGCCGGTCGAGTTGCCGGGCCAGTTGCAGCGCCTCCGCCCCCCACGGATGCCAGTCCACGGGATTGTTCGCGTGCTGCAGCAGGTACGGACTGGTTTCATCGGCGAGTCGGTTGGACATGGTGCGGACGATTTCTGGTGAGAACAATGAACGACGATTTGCAGGCCGATTGACTTGGTTGCGGTGCCATCTTAGCCTGTCGGCGTCTCGTTCCGCGAACAATGCCCCACCCCGGAAAATCACCCGATGTCCGCCGCGCCGACCCAATTCCAAGCCGTGCTCGATCATGACGAACTGGCCAAGCTGCCGCGTGATCTGAGTTTTCATCCGGTCACCAATCCCTCACCCAAGACACTGACCGCCGCGCAGATTGAACAGTTCAACCGCGACGGTTACGTGAAGGGGATTCGCGTCTATTCCGCCGCCGAGATCGCGGACATCCGCGGGTACTTCGACCGCCTGCTGGAGAAGGTCGTCGCGGCCGGTGGAGACAGCTATTCGATCAGCTCCGCCCATCTGCGCTACGGCCGCGTGTGGGACATCGTGACGAACGCGAAGATCGTCGCCTGCGTGAAAGACTTGCTGGGCGAAAACGTCGTCGGCTGGGGCTCGCACTTCTTCTGCAAGATGCCCAAGGATGGCAAGAGCGTCGCCTGGCATCAGGACTCCAGTTACTGGCCGCTGACTCCGTCCAAGGCGGTGACCGTCTGGCTGGCGGTGGATGACGCCGATGTCGAAAACGCCTGCATGCGGTTCGTCTCCGGGTCGCACCATTTCGGCGCGATGACGTTCCGACCCAGCGATCCGGCGGAACACAACATCCTCAACCAGACCATCGAAAACGTCGAGCAATACGGCCAGTTCGTCGACGACTGCCTGAAGGCGGGCGAGATCAGTCTGCATTCAGACCTGCTGCTGCACGGGTCCGAAGCGAACATGTCCGACCGCCGCCGCTGCGGATTGACTTTGCGTTACGCCCCGGTCGACGTCCACGCCTACATGGACTGGAACCTGAAAGGCGTCTGGGTCAGCGGCAGCGACCCGACCGGCCATTGGGCCAACCGATCACGACCGAGCGAAGAGTAACAGCGTGTGGAAACGAAAGCGGAGATGAATCTCCGCACTTCAAATGTCTATCGCTCACTGCGGATGTCGGTCACTCGCAGTTCGGGGCCGCTTGGTCCTTCCAATCGGATGATGACCCGCGACGTTCCCGGCGCACCGAAAC
Source organism: Schlesneria sp. (assembly GCA_043732205.1). Lineage (GTDB taxonomy): Bacteria > Planctomycetota > Planctomycetia > Planctomycetales > Planctomycetaceae > Schlesneria. The sequence goes on from JAYTIB010000128.1 coordinate 3,408, forward strand.
TCCAGACTTCGGAGATCCCCTTCTTGGTCAGTACGCGACCTGTCACTCCGGTGCCCATCACATTGCGGGCGGCGGTGCCGCTCATGCCGATCGCGAATGTGCCGGGGATGACCGCGTCTGTCATGCCGGCGGGACGGGGCGCGCTCGCCGGATTGGACTTGATCCAGGTTCCGCCGACGTTGGCGTAGCCGAGCGACTGGAGTTTCTCCAACACGTCGGCGAAGGCGGGGTCGAGCTTGTGGGCTTCGGCGAGGACCGCGACTGCCTTGCGCTCGTCCTGAAGCAGCAACAGGTGCTCGTCGGCCAGTTGCAACAGTCCGAGCGCGCCGTCTTGTCGCAGGCGGGGTTCGCGCGCCCGCAGCCATTGAGTCACCGCGAGGCGTGCCTGATCGGGTTGTTGACGCGCTCGCAGGTCGGCGGCTAACTGCTCGATCTCGGGCCGGGTCGCGGAGGATGCCTGCTCGATCCGCCATGTCATCTTCTGGCTGCGATACTGTTCCGCGAGTTGCTTGAATTCGGGAACCTGCTCGTCCAATCGGGCGGCGATCGTGTCGCCGTTGCGTCCATCCTTCGCCGCATCCTCCTGGATCGCCTTGAGCAACACGGTTGTGTAGAGGATGCGATGCAACTGCCGACGAATGTCATCGGGCGAGTCGTGGTAGAGCGCCAACGGTTCGCGTTCGTAGCGGCCCGCCAGTTCCTCGGGATAGGCAGGCAGCGGCTGCGTGCTGCCGGGCAAATCGTCCGCCAGTTTCGCACGGAGTTTTGACCACGCGTCCTTGTTGATCGACTTCGGCTTGAGCGCCGCGTTGCAGAGAATGCGATCGCCCTCGTGCATCAGTTCCATGCGGCGCGAATCGGCCAGCTTGTACTGAACGATCTTCTTGGCGAGTTGAAACCGGCCCTCGGCATCATCGGCGGTCAGCGTCCGCGATTCGGCGGTGAGACCGTGTTCGTAGGCCAACTGAGCCTTCTTGGCCAGATCGGCGTCTTCGTAAAAGCGGCTCCGTTCGGACGCCCAGTCACCGACCTCATACCATTCGGCCGCCTTCGCATTTCGCAGCTTGGACGTGCGAGTCCCGTATTGCTCCAGATCGGTGGGCAGGATCTGGACTCGATCGGCTTCAAACGCAAACTTGCCGTTGTCCTTCTTCAAGCGGCCCGTGACTTCGACCGCCTTCTTGGCTTGAAGCGAACGGGTCAGTTCGTCGCTCGCACGAATGGAAAGTTCGCACTTGGTCAGTCGCAGTTGTCCGCCGCCGGCCAGCGAGACACGTCCTTCGATGCGGACGGTTGCCCCGACAAGCTGATCCCATTCGGGCTTGCGGGAATTGAAATACTCGATGGACCAGACATTCTCGGCCGCGCGCGCCGGCACGGTTGCGGCGAGCTCCACGACCAGCATCAGGCTGGCAAGAACAATCCAGTGCCGGTTCATTTCGACGGCTCCCCCTGTTCGAGTTGACGGGCCAGCAGGTCGCGCGTCAGTTGTAATTCGTCGGCGCGATTCTCTTCGTAGCCGAGCGCGTTGTATGTCTCCAGCGTCGTCCACAGAAACGCGGACTTGCCGTTGAGGACCAGCACGGCCTCGGGATCTTCGGCGGACGGCGGATGGATCTCGCTCATCGGTGCCGCGAAGATGACCCGTGCTGAACCTCGCTCGTATTCCCGCCGGGCGGCCGTTCGGATCGCGGGCGAATCGACCTCAATGCGGAATGGCATCCCCTCCATCAACAGCGGCATGTCGAGCACACAGGGGCGATCCGTGGCATCGGGGTTGGCGATGACCGCATCCAGCACCAGCCACGAATCACGGTGCCGAGACGCGAATCGTGACTTCCCGCCGCCCGGATTGGCGGCGTAATCAGCCAGCAGTTCGAACAACCCGGCGCGCGACAGTTCATGCCCGGCGATCGCCTCGCGGCTGAATCGGCGGATCGTGTTCGCTTCAGGATCGGTGCGGCGGAGCAGATCGACCGCATCCCGCGCGCGGGTCAACTCGCGTGCGGCCGTCGCGAAATCACCGGCCTGCAGCGCCTTCATCCCCGCTTCGTGGGCCGCCAGCACATTCGCCTTGGCGGACTCCACCCGCTGCCGGTGCCACAGGCCCCAACCGGTGACGCCTCCCATCACGACGATGACCGCCACGATCAGTCGAAACGGAGTCAGAATGCGCGTTCGCGCCTCCAGCAGGATCCCGTCTGGTTTGATGACGGCTGGCTGTGCAGTGGCCGAAGCCGCAGGATTGCGGCGGTCCGGTTTCGCGGCGGGAGTCTCTGCGGGAGCGGCGTCACGGGGACGCGATGCCTCACCCGCGCGCTGGGACTCGCCGGAACGCGGACCTTCGCGAGCGGGCCGCTCCCCTTTTCCGGCCGTGGCACCCGCCTCCTGCGTCTTCGGCTTGGCGGCCACGGGATAGGCATTGGCGGGGAGCACGAAGACCGGCCGCCCGCAATTGGGACAGGCGGGCCGCTGAGCCGCCGAGACGCGGTCGCCGGCGACGAACCCGCCGCAGTCACAGCGAACGTTGAACGGTTCCGGCGCGGGGGGCGGCGGCTTGCGGAACACGTCGGTCGCTCGACTCAGCCAACTCGCCATGTTCCTGCGCCGATCGTGGGTTGAATAAGCCGCTACGCCACCAATGCGAAGACCGCGCGAGGATTATGTGACACGGTCCCACAAGGGTCAATCGGCCATGCGTGTTCGTGCGGGCGCGGCGCGGACATGAAGGAGATGTTTTCGTTTAACCGCGTGGGCATCGCCCCGCGTGTCTTGAGCGTGAATCACCGCTCACGCGCGGGGCGATGCCCACGCGGTTAAAC
>JAYTIB010000129.1:0-2328 GCA_043732205.1 Schlesneria sp.
ATGCTCGGTGACGGCCGCGCCATCCTGCTGGGGGAACACCGTTTGCCGTCCGGTCATCTCGTCGATATTCAGTTGAAAGGGTCGGGGCAGACGCCATTCTCACGCCGTGGCGATGGCCGTGCCGCTCTCGCGCCGATGCTCCGTGAGTACATCATCAGCGAGGCGATGTTCGCCCTCGGCATTCCAACCACGCGCAGTCTCGCCATCGTCACCACGGGCGAGCCCGTCTACCGAGAAGCCAAGCGGCAGGGGGCGATCCTCACCCGTGTGGCCGCCAGTCACATTCGGGTCGGGACGTTCGAGTACCTGGCAGCGAGGGACGACGAATCGAACCTGCGGGTGCTGGCGGACTATGCGATCAACCGTCACTATCCGGAACTGGCAGACTCACCGAGCCGGTATTTGGATTTCTTCTGCGCGGTCATGGACCGACAAGCCGCGCTCGTCGCCAGGTGGCAACTCGTCGGTTTCATCCACGGTGTGATGAATACTGACAACATGGCGATTTCGGGGGAGACGATTGATTATGGCCCGTGTGCGTTCATGAACGCCTACCGTGCAGACACGGTCTTCAGTTCGATCGACCACGCCGGCCGATACGCCTATGGCAACCAACCCGCCATCGCGCAGTGGAACCTGGCCCGTTTCGCCGAGACCCTGTTACCGCTCCTTGCTGATCAACAGGAGCAGGCGGTTGCCATTGCGACAGAGGCGCTCGGCCAATTTCCGGCCCTGTTCGAACAGCACTGGCTGGCTGGAATGCGGGCCAAGCTGGGACTCCAGATCGCCGAGGCTGGCGACCTGGAGTTGGCTCAGTCGCTGCTGACCTGGATGCAGAAATCTCGGGCCGATTTTATCAACACGTTCCGCGATCTCTCGGCGGATGAGTCGCCGACCGGAGACCGGTATGAAGATCCGGACTTCGGAGTCTGGCATTCGCAATGGCAGCTTCGCCTCCACCGAGAGGGCCGGCCGAGCACCCTAGCCCACGCCGCGATGAGGGACGTCAACCCGGCCGTCATTCCCCGGAACCACCGGGTCGAGGAAGCACTCGCCGCCGCAGAGGACCACGACGACCTGTCGGTGCTCCACCGCCTGCTCGCAACACTGGCGATGCCGTATGAAGCCGGGGCCGATTCAGCAATGTATCAAGAGCCTCCGCCCGACGATTGCAACTATCGAACATTCTGTGGAACTTAGGATCGGCACGGAAATAACTGTCGCAGATTGTCGTGGTTCGCTCCGCGAACCAACGTTGGTTCGCGGAGCAAACCACGACAATTAATTCTGCGCCGGTCCTTAGCAACCTGTTGAAAGACGTAATGTAGGAGGCTCGCCTGCTCGTGTTTCGACGCAGAAAGCACAGGCGGGCCGCCCGTGCCACGGCAGTGTCAACAGGCTGTTAGGCAATCCGTTTCGCTCGAAGCCCGCCGGCAGGAGATTCCAATGCTTCGCCTATTTGCTGTCTGTCTGTTGATGACCGCTACGCTGTTGGTCGCCGATGAGAAGAACTCTGCAAAGCTCGCCGCGCCCGAAGGCTGGGGTGGCGAAACGATTGAACTACCGCCAGGGTTTGCTCCCGATATGAAGCTGAAAGGTGCTGAACACATTCGGTTTGCACCCGGGATGATGAAACCGGCGTCGGGTTCCTTCTTCTGCTATGCCTTCGTGTTCGAGCTTCAGCCAAAGCCCGAACTGACGGAAGCCGTTGTCAAAGATGAGTTCCTGAAATACTACCGTGGTCTGTGCAAGACAGTTCTCAACGGAAAGATCCCGGACGTCGATCCTTCTAAAATCACGCTTGGACTGGAACGAGTGAAACCTGACACAAAGCCGCCAGCGGACGAAAACGATGCGGATGCGCCGGTGCTGTACACAGGCACGCTTGATTGGGTCGAACCGTTCGCCACGAAGAAGCCACAGAAGCTCAACTTGGAGATTCGGACATGGACCGGGAACGACCGCAACTACATCTTTGCCTGTGTATCACCTCAGGCGCGGGATACGGCGATCTGGAAACAGTTGCACGCCATCCGTGATGGCTGTCGCTGTTTTCAAGGCTCGGGCCGAAGACCTGTTCGGCCAATAGCATCCCAAAGCTGTTGTGGAGCAGCAGCCGATGGCGGTTGTCGGGGAGATATCCCTTGGTGGCATCGAACCACTGATGCAGGGCGAGATAGTCCTGGGCGGTGCCGCCCCACTTCCTGGCGGAGCGTTCGGCGTGAACGAGCGGGTTGCTCATGCGGCCCCCCGCAGTTCGTCCGCGCCGAGTTCCAGCACGTGGTACGGGTCGGGGAAGCCACGCTCACGCAGGGCCTCCCAGGTGAC
>JAYTIB010000130.1:0-2327 GCA_043732205.1 Schlesneria sp.
CCAACCGAATTGCTCGGTCAGACTCACCCCCAATTGCTGACGAATCTCGGCCGCAGTCGTTTCCACGTTAGACGAGACCGTCGCGCTGCCGAGCAACTCGAACTCGGGAGAGGGATCGGGGGCGGCTACCTGCAAAGCGACTTCGCGCTGAAACTGAACTCGCCGCATTTCGGCTCGTGCTTCTGGCGAGAACGTTCCCGCTTCAACACCGGTCAGCCGACGGAAGTCGTGCGGAACTGAAAAATCCTTCGGTGGCCCAGGCAGGAAGAACACGGCCAAGGGTCGCCGATAGACCGCGGCACTGGTTCGCAGTTGCGCGATGGTCGGTTGTGATTCCCCGGACTCCCACGTGCCGAGACGCTCGACATCGATTCCAATTCGTTCCGCAGCCAGTTCCAACGAAAGCCCCGCAGACTCTCTCGCCCAAACGAGAAGTGCTGGATGAATCAGGGCGTTCGGTGTTCTGGCCATATCGAATGAAGATGTTCACGTGAAGCGTTCGCTCGGTACTGGGAGGCAGCATACGGGGCGATACGCAACGGGTCCAACCCTCAGCTTGCCGCGAATCCAAGTTTCGGTCCGCTCTCCACGCGAACACAAACACCTTGGAGTCGATAAGTGCTCAGAGGAGGTGATCGTAGCAGTTGCGCGCGGTTGTGTTGTCGGTGAGCAGTGTCTCCGGAAGCGGCGAGCACATGCCATCGTTTGCGATTATTTGCGTGGCGGGCCGGGATCGCAATCTGGTGCTGCTGAGTTCGCGGGGCCGCTGATACGCCGACAGCAGGCAAAGTCGTCCGGATTGAGAGTCTAGAGGTGCGCGTCGGGAAAAAACGTGGTATCGAACGGAACTTTCTGGGAGTTGCCGGGTTCGTCTACTCGGCTTGGAACTTCGGACTAACCGTGTGCGTGGGAATCGAGATCACGATGGGGATGCAAATCATGCCGCGAACGTCTTCGTTCGCCGTGGCCCTCGCGCTGGCGACATCCGCTTGCGCGGCGGCAGACTGGCCGCAGTTTCGCGGACCGAATGGTGCGGGTATCAGTGCCGACACCAACGTGCCGGTCACCTGGAGCGAAACCGAGAACCTGCGCTGGAAGGTTGAACTCCCCGGCCCCGGTTCCTCCAGTCCGATCGTACTCGGTGACCGGATCTTCGTGACGTGCTACTCGGGCTATGGCGTTCCGAAGGCGAACGGCGGTGACATCAAGTCGCTGCAGCGTCACTTGGTCTGTGTCGAACGCGAGGGCGGCAAGATCCAATGGACGGCAACCGTTCCGGGCGAACTGCCGGAAGACGGCTATCAGGGCTACATCGCCGAGCACGGCTATGCCAGCAACACTCCCGTGACCGACGGCGAGCGTGTCTACTGCTTCTTCGGCAAGAGCGGTGTGGTGGCGTTCGATCTCGACGGCAAGAAGATCTGGCAGGCCGGTGTCGGGAAGGAATCAAGCAATCGCCGGTGGGGCTCGGCCGCGAGCCTGATCCTTCACAACAACTCTGTCATCGTGAACGCCTCGGAAGAAAGCCAATCCCTCCGCGCCCTCGACAGGAAGACCGGCGCGGAAAAGTGGAATGCCCCCGGTGCGGCCCTCGAACTCGCCTATGGCACGCCCGCACTCGTCACGTTGAAAGACAGCAGCCGGGAGCTCGTCGTCGCGGTCCCCGGCGAGGTCTGGGGGATGAACCCCGACACCGGCAAGATTCGTTGGTTTGCCGAGCATTCACTGACGGGCAACATCTGTCCGAGCATCGTGGCCGATGGCGAAACGGTCTTCATCTTCGGCGGCTTCCGCAGTTCAGGGAGCCTCGCGCTGCGGGCCGGCGGCTCGAAGGATGTCACGACGTCCCATGTTCAGTGGACCGGCCGCAACAGTTCGTATGTGGCGACGCCGGTGCTCCACGAGGGACACTTGTATTGGATCAACGACCAGGGTCAGGCGTTTTGCATTGATGCGAAGTCGGGTGAACTGGTCTATCGCGAACGGGTCGGTGAAGTCGAAGGGGGCGGACGGCCCGTGTATGCCTCGCCGGTCGTCGCGAACGGCAAGATCTATGTCCCCAGCCGCTGGCACGGTGTGCTCGTCCTGCCGGCCAAACCCAAGTATGAAGTCCTCGCACAGAACCGCTTCGCCTCGGACGACAGCGACTTCAACGCCACACCCGCCATCAGCAACGGCGACCTGTTTCTCAGATCCAACCGCTTCCTGTATTGCGTGGCGAAGAAATAGACCTCACGCGGCCGAAGGTGAGTCGTTTAACCGCGTGGGCATCGCCCCGCGCGTGAGCGGTGATTCACGCTCAAAACACGCGGGGCGATGCCCACGCG
>JAYTIB010000131.1:0-2322 GCA_043732205.1 Schlesneria sp.
GAAATCTTCTTCGGTGAGAGCAATGCATACAGACAGAACATCACCACGACCGCCAGCAGGATGTACGCCATGCGCATCAGCGGGCGGTGGTCGATGGCCTGCGCGACATCGATCTTCTGCAATCCAACGGCAGCGTTCTTTTCGAGAGCCCGCAGAATGGCGGGATCGACGGCTCGACCGGACGATCGCAGGTCCACCAAATTTAGCAGGTTGCTCTTCAGGTCCGGGTCCGACTTCTCAATTTCCTGCGCGGCGAACAGGCGATTGACGGATCGCAGATACGGGACGCCGACCTTCCAGCCCAACCAGGCCGCGGTCAGGACGAGCAGTGTCGACAGCAGAGTCCAACGCAGACCGATGCCGAACCCACCCGGCACGATCCATTGGTCGAAGACGACGAAGAGCAACAGGTATCCGAGAAACATCGCGGCGACACCGGCGAGCGCGACCAGGATGTCGGTCGACTTGATCGTCGCGCGGGTCTTCTGAAGCTTCAGATCGACGTACTCGTCAAAGTCGAGATAACGTGAAGAATTCGAAGAACCGGCAGCCGTGCTCGACATAATCGTTGGTCCTGTAAGTCTCGCTCATGCGGGGCGGACGCAAGTCCCTGTCCCACAAGCAACGCGGCGGACATGGCTGCCCGCTCGCCCAAGTACGATACCCATAAATCGACGCCCCGTCAGCCGGAAATGTTCCCGTTTCGTTGTTCCAACTGACTGGTCCGGCGAAATGAGAAGGATTTGCCCGCGAATCCGCGCGAAGGGGAGTCAGCGGTCAGAGGTTGTGAATCTATTGCGCGATTTGTTTTGTCAGTGATGTGCGGGCTTGGGGCGTGCGGGGGTTTTGTTTCAAACGCCGTGGTGATGGAGTCGGACGTTGTCGGGTGATCAACCTGTCGGGCGGGTTGGCCGGTTGCCTGGCTGGTGTCCGTTGCGTCGTTCATGGTTCGTCGGTCCCCGTTTGTCTGCCTAACTTGAGAACCTGACGGCCGCGGCGCGCAGAGGCTGTGAGTTTTTCGTGGGATAGGCTTCCAGCCTGTCATCTTCTTGCGCGGAATTGACAAGCTGGAAGCTTATCCCACGTCAATTGATCACAGCCTCGCAGGGCGACCGTTCGCATCAGGTTGTGGGCCAGGGCGTACCACAGCGCCATGGCTTTGACTTTCGGCAGGCCACGGATCAGGAACCGTTGCAGGCCGCGGTTGCGGGCCGCGGTTGCGGGCCGGCGCGTGGACGCACTCGGCCGTGGACGCGCGCTGTTTGTAGATCGTCTTCGCCTCGTCGGTGGCCATGCGTTGCCGCCACTGGGCGACCGCCGGTCTGTCGTTCTTACAGGACGTGTGGGGATCGCGGTTCGGATCCTTCGACTTCATCACGGACGCGTACACCGTCGTGGTGCCGTGCGGCGCGCTCACGGTGTCGATCGCCCGCTGTCGAGCCGCCTGCTGCCGCGTCTGGCCCGCCGCCGGATCGGATTCCAGTTCCCGCTTCAACTGAGCAACTTGGGCTTCGGCCTCGGCCAGCAGTTCTTCCAGCGGCGGTTCGCGGCGGAATGAGGCGGCCCCGGCACTGGCCCGCACTTTCAGGCCGTCTTGAGCGACGCGGTCCAACGTCACCAGCCCCTCGGCCATCAGGCTGGCGACGCACTCGGGCAGCGCTTGCAGCGCGACGGCATCAAGATCGCCAACGGCCAGAAGACGACGTTCCACCTGCGGTCCTCGGAACAGGCCGGAGACACGCTTCCCATCTATTCATGCCAGTCCCCATTCGACTTCCGCGGCAACGACACGGGTCGGACGGCCACGGAGCGAAAGGGAAGCCTGGTGGTCGAACTGACCGCCGCGGGTGAGGAATCTCCTCTATGGCGCGAAGCGCTCGATGCCAGTTCCGCCCGGAGTTTTCGGGAAGACATCAACGACGCCAGCATCCGCACGACAATGCTTGAATCGCTGACTCATCAGATCGGCGAGCTCTATCTGCCGTACTTCATCGCGAAGGATGAGAAGCTCCTGGCGCTGCCCGCGGTTTTTCAATAAGAAACTGTTTCAATGTGACAGCAATGAAGAGTACTAAGAGGCGGTGCATTCATTACGTTCGAAAGCGTCGATTGCATGAGCCGCAAAGCGGCGATCGATTAAAGCCGTGAGTGGACACTGCGTCCGCCCACGGAGTCGAGCCCTCCCCACAATGCCAGCCCCGGAAGGGCGACCCCTGTGCTCTCGACCCCCTGTCCTCGCAACCGACCAATCTTGGAGTCCCCGCAATGCCTCGCCGCTTGCGGTCGCGTCGGCGGAGCGACGGGACTACAGTTGTCCCGTCG
>JAYTIB010000132.1:0-2320 GCA_043732205.1 Schlesneria sp.
GCTCGTCGCTTCCTTCCGACAGCATTTCCGGGCGGAATTCCCGCAATTCGTCCTCCAACTGTCTCGCGATCTCCCCCTTGGAATAGCTCAGGTGCCGACCGAGAATCAGGGCCCGCAACAGCCACGACGGCGGCAGCGCATCCGGCTGTTCGAGTTCCTGTTCCAGGCAGCGCGTCAGTTGCATGGCCAACGGCAGGCGTCCTTCCGCCATCAATCGAATGACGAGTTCCGGCGTCGCTCCGCCGCGATGACCGTTCGGATCAAGGCGCAGTCCGTTTTGATCACTGGGGACTCGAACCATCCCTCCCGCATCGGCCGCGGCATTCCGATCCGCCGCAGTAAACGTGACCGAACTGGCAATGGGCCGTGCCGGCGCGGGCGCTTGATCGGAGAGAGCGGGCCGTCGCTCCGTGAGTTCCAAAGGATAGGCCGCCATCCGCAGCCGGGTCGCGGAAGTGAAGCTCGGTGGCGTCACATCGAAGATCGTTTCACCCGTCGTTTCGAAGATCGAATCGGGCGAGGGTGCGGGGAACTCGGTTGAGGTTGTCGGGCGATCGATCCAATCCGACGCCGGTGCCGTGGACGGTGGAGCAGCGTGTCGAACGGCGATCAGAACCGGTGGTTGGGAAGCCGGTGCCATCGGGGACGATGGTCCCGTGGTCAGGCTCGCTGATTCGGTCTGCAACCGGGTCTCGCTGGATTCCTGCGCCGCAGCAAAGCTGACGCTGGGACGATCACTGCGGCGCTGGATGCGACCGCGCGTCAATGCTGTCGAGAGCTGCCGGCCATACGTGGCGGCGACGTTGTCGTGACATTCGGTCCAATCCGCGTCCGACAGTTCGTCCCCGTTGTCGCACAGCCGGATCAGGGCGTTCAGTGGATGCCGCCGGTGCGTGAGCAGATCGAGTTCCGGGTTCGTTTCCGTGCCGGGCGATTCGGCCGCCAGCTCACACAGCCGCGACGCTTCGCGCTGGCACAACACGAGCGGGGCGAAGTCGGGAATGTCGACGTGCGTCAGTTCGGTCAACTGTTCCAGCACGGCTTCGGCCAATTGGCGGAAGTCGCGGGCTGCGATCAGGCGTTCGAGATCGTTCAGTGAGACGTTGTCGACACGCGCTTCGGCTCCCAGCACGTTCGCCAATTGCCGCATGCGGTGCCGATAGTCGATCAACGCGTCGATCAGCGCGGCGGCGGGCGGGACACCCGGCGACTCTAATTGTTCCGCGGCGTCAACCAGCCGCTGCGCCAAGTGCTGACGAACCTGCCGCAGACGATCCGCTTCATCGCGAAGTTCGGCCAATGGGGGGCTGGAAGTATTGTTCACGGCAACCATGACTGCTCCGTCAGATAGCGACTCCGCTCAAACCTGAAAATGCGATTCCGCACACGAGCGCGAGCTGCAGGAATAGGCTGACAAGCACGCGGCGCAAGCGAGTGAGTGTTCAGGCGCACTCGCTTGCGCAGCGTGCTTGTATCGTGAGCTTTCAGACACACTCGCTTGCGCATCGTGCTTGTATCTCGTGCTTGTATGTGGGGTCACTTTCATCTGCCGTTCGCCTAAAACACGGTGGTCGTCGACTTCGACTGCTTGCGGTTCTGATCGGCGTGAATGCTCTCCCCCTCGACCAGTTCATGGGTCAGCTCTCCATTCGATGCCGACATGACCTGCGTCAGCGGACGGCGCTCCTCGGGGGCGGCCTCACCGCGGCCCAGTCCCTCGGTGTCGAGCTTGGTGTCGAGGGCATCCATCAGATCTTCATAGACCGAGTTCTGCACCTCGGCGGAATTGAACGCATTGACGACCGACGCCATTCCCGGCAGATACGTCAGCAGGGTCTTGTATCGCAGTGGACTCATGTCACTCACCTTTCCCGGAGACTGTTGAAACAGGGCACGATTGCTTCATCAACGAATCAATCAGGGGTTGTAGCCACGCTCGCCAGAGCGTGGGTGCGTTGTGGAAATCGAGTTTTCATTTCCCAAGTAGCACGGACGCCTCGTCCGTGCGGAACCTCCGATATCGATGGACGCACGGACGAGGCGTCCGTGCTACAGCAACCCGGCAAATCAAAGTTGTTCGACCATTACGCCCGTGTCCCCGACGTCATAATGAGTTTGCCGCGGGCGATGGCCGTGGAAACTTCCCGTCCATACGCGGCCGAAACCGAATCCAGCAGCAGTGTCCATCGCTCATCGGAAAGTCCGTCTCCATCGGCGACCAGGGTCACGATGGCATTGAGCGGTGTCTGTGGGGCGAGGAACTGCTCGGCCGTGACGCGCGCCTGCGTCGCGTGTACCGACAACAATTCCTCCCGCAGTT
>JAYTIB010000133.1:0-2318 GCA_043732205.1 Schlesneria sp.
GGACGTTGTGGGGATCGAATGGCCCCATGGATTTCGGTTTTCCACCAGTCGATACCGATGGCCAGACTCCACAGACTCAATTTCTTGCAGGCAAGCGGATCATGAAAGACGGCATTCACCCCAAGTACAACGAGGTTGTCTTCCAAGACTCCTCGACGGGTGCCCAGTTTGTCACACGCTCGACGATCAAGACCGATCGGACCTGCGAGGTCGACGGCAAAACATACCCGCTGGTGATGGTCGACATCAGTTCGGCGTCGCATCCGTTCTACACCGGCAAGCAGAAGTACGTCGACGCCGCTGGCCGCGTGGAGAAATTCACCCGGAAGTACAACTGGGGTCAGAAGGACGCCGACAAGGCGGCCAAGGCCGACGGAGACAAGGCCCAGGGGTAGCGCGGTCGCGTCCGGCCGTGAGGTATTGGTGAGCCGTGTGGCGTCAGCCCTCGGATGGCTTTCGCTCGAAGAATCCGGGGGCTGACGCCGCCCGGCTCACCCACCGAACAGATGCCTCGACGCGTAATGGTCTGCACGTCACACGCGCCGGCCATGGACCGACCCCTCGATTTCCTCCGGCCAACCCCATCATGTTTCCCGTGCTCCAGGCCAAGCTCACCCGTCACCAAGAACTGGAACGCCAGCTCCAAGATCCGGAAGTGCTCGCCGATACCACGCGCATGCTCGAACTGCAGCGCGAGCACGGCGGACTCGGCAAGGTCGCCAACACCATCCGCCAGTTCAACCAACTGGAAGCGGATCTGGCCACGGCCCGCGAAATGTTCCAATCGGCCGATGACACCGAAACGCGCGAATATGCCCAGGCGGAATGCGCCGACCTGCAGGCCAAGTTCGACACGATGCGGGTCGAACTCGAAGACATGGTCACGGCGGGAGACTCGCTCACCCGCGGCAGCCTGATCATGGAAATCCGCGCCGGCACGGGGGGCGACGAAGCGGCCCTGTTCGCCCGCGATCTGTTCGAGATGTACACGAAGTTCGTCGAGAAGAAGGGCTGGAAGTTCGAGGTGCTGGAGATCTCTGCCACCGAATTGGGCGGGCTGAAGGAAGTCGTGCTGTCGATCACCGGGGAAGGAGCCTTCCACCAGCTTCAGTTTGAAAGCGGCGGGCACCGCGTGCAGCGCGTGCCCGAAACCGAAACGCAGGGTCGCGTCCACACCAGCGCGGCGACCGTGGCGGTGATGCCCGAAGCGACCGGCATCGACGTCGAGATCCGCGACGAGGATCTGAAGTTCGACACGATGCGCGCCGGCGGCCCCGGTGGCCAGAAGGTCAACAAGGTGGAATCGGCCGTGCGCATCACACACCTGCCGACCGGCATCGTGGTCCGGATCCAGGACGAGAAGAGCCAGCACAAGAACAAGGCCAAGGCACTCCGCGTGCTCCGCAGCCGCCTGATGGAGCAACGGCAGGACGAGGTCGACAAGGAACGTTCCGATTTCCGACGAACGCTGGTTGGATCGGGCGACCGCAGCGAGCGGATTCGCACTTACAACTTTCCGCAGAACCGACTGACCGATCACCGCATCAATCTGACGGTCCACAAGCTCGACCAGATCATTGCCGGCGACATGGACGACGTGGTGCAGGCGATGGTCAACTTCGACCGCGAAGAACGACTCCGCGGCGGCGGGGATGGGTCGTACTCCGATACGTAGGACTGAAGGGGAATTGCAAAGTGCTAATTGATAATTGCAAAGTGCAAAGTGGGAAGAGTTGCGTCTTCATTTTGCAATTTGCACTTTTCAATTAGCAATTTGCAATGTCCCCTTCCCAAACCTCTGAGGTGTCCCGTGTCCTCTGACGCCGCTCCAACGCCGCCCGCTCCCGCCGAGGAGTGGACGGTGCGCAAAGTCTTGGAGTGGACCACCGGCCATCTCAAGAAGCACGGCAGCGACACCCCGCGACTCGATGCGGAAATCCTGCTGGCCCACGCGCGCGGCTGCCAGCGGATTCAACTGTACACCGCCTACGATCAACCGTTGACGGACGCCGTTCGAGCCACGATGCGGGAACTCGTGCAACGCCGGGCCCAGGCCGAGCCGGTGGCGTATCTGGTCGGGCACCGCGAGTTCTTCAGCCTCGACTTCCGCGTGACAAGCGACGTCCTGATCCCGCGGCCGGACACCGAGACGCTGGTGCTGGAGATCATCGACGGCATCAAGCAACTCACCGCAGCGCGCGTGGATGCGGTTTCCGGTGAATCCACTTTGCCGATCCGAGTCTTGGATCTGTGTACCGGTTCCGGCTGTGTGGCGGTCGCCGTCGCCAAGCATTGCCAGACCGGCAAGCTGAATGTGC
>JAYTIB010000134.1:0-16013 GCA_043732205.1 Schlesneria sp.
GTGACCGCCAGTTGCTACGGCTACAACCGCGACGACAAGCACGGCTTCCGCGCCGCCGGCTACGAAGACGCCTGCCGGTTGCTCGGCGTCGACGCCTGATCGAAGGAACCGGGGGAGCCGATTCCGCTTCCCCCTTGATGACTTTGTCGACAACATCGGCCTCCCCAGCGGAGGCCGATTTTATTGGCACTGTTCAGTCTTTCGGCCATGAATCATCCGCATGGTTTCGGGCATGAATCATCCGCATGTTCTGTTCGCCATTTCCGCGACGGTCCCGTCGGCGGAGCGACGGGACTACAGTACTCGTTGTCGCGAGACACAATGGTTTCGACGATGACTGCGCGCCGCACAATGAGCGTGGTCGGTTGTCGGGCTGGTCTTGCGACGCATCCGTGATTTCACGCGCCCACGAGTTCCCGTTGGTTGTGTGTGTGTGTGGGCCGGTGGGCGGTGTTCGGTGGAATGCTCGCGGCTCTGCTGGACGAGGTACTCGTCGTAGGTGGCGATGAGCGCCTTCACCACTTGGCGCGCATCGTCCGCGACCCGGCTCGGATAGCGGATCTCCAGCACGTTCGAGTGCGACCGGTCCTGGCCGGCGATCCGCTTGACCTTCAGTCCGTCGAGCACTAACTCCACCAGATCCGGCTCGCCCCGGAGCGTCGGTAACTCTTTGAGATGGCCGAGCTCCAGCGCCTTCTCCGCGATCATCGGGCTGATGATCAGCGGGATGCGCTCGCTCGGCTGGCCGGTCTCCGGCAGCATCCGCTCGCTCTCGCGCACCGGCGGCATGTACTTCCGCGACACCAGGATTTGCGCGACCGCCTCGTATTCCGGGCCCGCCCTCATGTAGGCCAGATGACCCGCGACCGCACCCACCATCAACCCGGACAACAACCACCATTTGTGACGGATGGCCAGTTGCAGATAGTTGATCGGCAGCCGCTCGGCCTCGTCATCCGGGTTGACGTGCCCCGGCAGTGCGTCCGCATGGAATTCAAGTTCGTGCTTCACCGGAATCTCTTTCATGGAACGGGACCATGTCCCAGCATTCAGCCCGTGGACCAAATGAAGCCTAGTGCTTCGTCAACGTTAGGACTTGAGGTAGCTGAACTCGCAAGAGTTCAGAGGCTGAAGTCTTGCGACTTCAGCGACCCACGAATTTAGGCAGGACAAAGCACTAGCATCGAGTTGATGCCAAAGCGGGACACGCCGCGGTCACAAGGTCGCAACACCGTGTGGAAAGATCGCCACAGGACATGCACAACAGGCACCGCCGTTACGACCGAACCAACCTGGAGTGTGGGGATTCATCTCCGCTTTCAGTTCTCGCGCACAGCTTCCCAAATCAGTCGGGCCAAAGCAGAAAGGAAAGCGGTGGGCAATCCCCTCGCTCCAAGAAGGGCGATCGTCGAGCTCGGCCGGTTGAGATGCGGGCCGTCGACGGTGGCGGGCATCGAATCGCACCTGATCGCCAACCGACCGGAAAGCGGCAATGGATTGCCGCAGGCCACACCGGGCGGCGTTCCAACCTATACCGCATTATTCAGGAGGAACCACGGAAAACACGGAACGTCACGGAAGTGGAAGAGTTGCATGACTCGCAGTCGGTCTTTGCGTTTGTTGAGCAGGATGAGATCCTTTCACGCCACGTCTTGCTCTTCTTTCCTTCCGTGGCTTTCCGTGTTTTCCGTGGTGAATCATCCGGGCTATGGCAGTTCCAGCGTCGCCGCGATCAGCCGGTGGTCGGAGCCGTTGGCGCTGCCGACGAAACAGCTCCGCACGCGCCAGGTGTCGTCGGCCAGGATGTGGTCCAGGCGCATCCACGGCACCCCGGCGGGCCAGCAATACTGCCGGGTGCAGGGGAACGAATAGCCGTAGCCGGTTCCCGCGAGATTGAAGGCGTTCTGAAATCCAAACCAGTGCGCACGGTACAGACTGCTCTCGCACGGCGCGTTGAAGTCACCGGCGATCAGCGTGGGCGATGGACCCCGGTTCGCTTCGACGAAGTCCCGCACCGCGACCATCTCTTCCGCCCGCAGTTCCAGATAGTGCGACAGTCGTTCGCTGCCGCGCTGCGTGATCGGCGACGACAGGTCCAACTCCCGCAGTCCGTGGCGCGGCGTCATTTGATGCACGTTGAAGAACATCACTTTGGTCGAGGGAAGTTCCAACTCGCACTGCAGGACCGCATCGCGGTCGAAGGCGTCACAATGTCCGACCGACACCCGCTTCACCGGATAACGCGACGCCAGAAAGAACTCGCCGTCGCGGATCGAGTGCCATGATCCGAAGTATTTTGCCAGCAACTTCGAATCGCTGCGGGCATCCTGAAAGGCGACGACATCCGGGTTGAAGCGGCTGATCTCCGCCAGCACCGCGGCGAAGTCGGGTTGAAAGTCCTGGACGTTGCAACTGATGACTTTCAACGTGCGGGGCGTCGAAGCCGCGGGCGATCCCCCCAGCCAGTGCGAGACCGGCAGTGACAAACCCATGATCGGCACTGCCACCATTGTCACCGAGATCAGATTCACCGGGATCGACGCACGGTGCCACAGGACCGATGTGATCAGCAGCGCCAGCGCGGGAGCCATGTACGGGAACCGCGGCGCATAGGTCAGGGCCGAACTGAACCACCAGTTTTCGGACACGGCAAACAACAACCAACTCAGCAGCAGCAGCAGTCCCAGGTTGACCCACGACAACCACGCCACGGCGCGCGCGATCACCGACGGTGATGTCACAACGGTGGCGGGTGGCGACGACATGGAATACGTGTCCGCAGGTTTCGCGTCAAACTCGGCAAGGATGTATGACAAAGCTGGGTTCCCGGCAATCGCAGATCGCACGGCGTTCTACCGCACGCGGCTCAGGCTGAATCGTTTAACCCTGAGCCAACGGCGAAGGCGTCGGGTGCCAGCGCCCCGTTATGTGTGCCGACTGTGCCAGCGGAGACGGTCGCGTCTGCCTACTCCGCCTTCGCCGTTGGCTCAGGGTTAAACGATTCCAATGTGTCACTTTCCCCCGCGCAATGCAGATCGCAGATCGCAGGGCGTCATCGCGGATCACGGTGAGGAGACAAGTGCGGCAGCCGGAGCCGCGGTTTCCAATCCGGCCGCCGATTGGCCTTGTTCGGCCCGGTGGACCAGTTGCGCCATTTCCCAGGCGGTGACATAATGAAACCGGAAATTCGGTTGCAGGGCGTGCAGTTCCGCCAGTTCCTGATGAAACATTCGCATCCGGTCTCCGAGCAGCATGTCCATGTTTTCGGTCTTGCAACCGTGAGTGTGCAGCTTGATGAACCGCCAGTTCGGCCGTCCCCGCACGGTCACGCCCGCCTTCAGCCAGAGTTGCATGCGGCGGAGCGACGGGGGGTGGTTGCCCAGCAGATCACCGTTTTCGACGCGCGGCAGCAGCCCGAACTTGCGGCGCGAGTGATCGAACAACAGCGGCCCCTGAATCATCAGCAGGCTGTCGTCCGGTGGCGTCGCGCCGACTTGAGCCCGGATGCCGCGATCATGCGAC
Source organism: Schlesneria sp. (assembly GCA_043732205.1). GTDB lineage: Bacteria > Planctomycetota > Planctomycetia > Planctomycetales > Planctomycetaceae > Schlesneria. Next base: position 3,523 of record JAYTIB010000134.1, read on the forward strand.
TTGCACCGCCCCGGAATATCGGACGCATAATAAATGCTGTTGATCGTGCGCGTCTGAGTGTCACTGGGGGCTGACGGCATGGTGAAGTCGGCGTAGCAACCGGTCCGCAGCAGGATCGGAATCTCGTGGTCGACACCGCACCATTGGCGGTCGCGGCGGGAATTGCACAACGCCCAGTTGCCATGAATGAACCCGTAGACAATCTCACCCGTGACGGGATCCCGGCGCAGCAGGCCATGCCGGTGATAGAGCGTGTCGCGGAAGACCGTCAACTTCTCTTCGAGTCCCTCGGGAGTGTCATCGGCGTGGTGCAGGTGGATGTCGAATTCCCCGAAGCCGTCGTGACACAAATTCGCCAGCGGGTCGATGTATTCCGGCCGGTACTGGTCCTGCGGAAAGAAGAACGAGTGTCGCGGGGGCCGGCCGTCAACATCGCGAAACTCTTGGAATTGCCGCGGATAGTCTTCGCACCAGCGGCGCACCCGGCTCAGCGCTTCGTCGCGCGACGGGTTGCCCCACTCGGGTTCGTAATGGTCGCAGACCGCCAGAAACACATCGACCGGTTCGCGATCGAGAACGATCTCGGGCACGGCTTCGCGGCGCAGCAGACTGGTCGGAACCCAGCGGTCGAGTCCACGATCCTGAACCGCCCGCAGAGCGCGCAGCACGGCGAGACCGGACAGCACCAGGATGACCACGATCAGGCACAGCGAGATGGCCACGGCAACTGTCACAATGAACCTCAACACGCACAACGGGACCGCGGTCAGCTTGAAAAGTTTCCGGTCGCGAGAAACTCTACGCCGTCTTTTGCCAGGTGACCCGGTATCTGGCGAACAATGCGTCCCACAGCGCGGCGGCCGTGGTCAGGTTCAATGTCACAAACATCAAAGGCGGACCAAACAGACTCGATCCCCGTCCCGCCAACTGGTAGCACCAGCCGACCAGTGCGGCCATATAGAACGCCAACTGGACGATCAGCAGCACGCGGTATATCGGCATCTGGAGCAGACCGAGATTCGCAGCCATTATCAGAACCATGAACAGCGGAGACCCCAGCCTCAGCAGCTTGTGCGAGACATACTCGAACCAGAGCGGGTTGCGCCACGGCAGCAGCCATTGCGGAAACAGCCGCACCAGTTGGGCAACGCCGGCGATCGTCCGCCGCTTGCGAACCGCCTCCTGCCGCGTCGACTTCGACGGCTCGTCGAAGACCAGCGCCTCCGGTTCGAACAAGCAACGGTAACCGCGGGCCACCGCCTGCATCGGAATGGCGACATCGTCCAGGATCGTCGCCGGCGGAATGGATTGAAACAGCGACTTGCGGATCGCGTAACAGGCACCCGTCGCCCCTGGAACGCCGCGTCCCCGGCTTTCACAGCGGCGGATGAATTTTTCGTAGCGCCAGTAGAAGCCGATCCCGGCCGCAGCGGTCGTCTGAGTCCCCTCGCAGCGCAGCACCAGTTCGCCCGACACGACGCCGACAGTCTCGTCATTAAAGTGAGCCAGCAGTCGCGCGATGCACTGCGGATCGAACACCTGTCGGGCATCCGCCAGCAGCACGATCTCGGCCCGGCACTGCGGCACCAGATCGTTCAACACCGACGGCTTGCCGCGCCGGGCGGCGAATTCGACCAGCTTGACGCGGGGTTCATTCAATTCGGCGATCACGCGGCGGGTGTCGTCGGTCGAACCATCGGAGCCGATCCAGATCTCACAGATCCGCTCAGCGCAGGTGGACTCCAGCAGGCTGCGGATCTTTCTCGGCAACGTGCGGGCTTCGTTGTGGGCCACGATGACGATCGAGACCGACGGGCCGCCAGCGCCATCGTCAGCGTACGCGGGCATCGTTCGCGAACGCCGACCGCGAGATCGAATCCACGCCAGGATCGGATACCCGGCATAGATGTACACCAGCACCGCCAGGCAGATCCAATACAGCAGTTGCAGGCCCGTGTTCGTTGTCATGTTCCTGTCTCATCACGGCCCATGCCGGTAGCGTTATCCCGCACGCGGCTCAGACGGAGTCGTTTAACCCTGAGCCAACGGCGAAGGTGTCGGTTGCCAGCGCCCCGATGTGTGTGCCGACAGTGCCAGCGGAGACGGGCGCGGCTTCCCGCTCCCCCTTCGCCGTTGGCTCAGGGTTAAACGATTCCAATGTGTCACTTTCCCCTGCGCGAGGTATCGCCTGAAGGCGTGAGTCGTTAGCGGCTGGCGACAAGCGAGTCCAAGACTTCGGCCAGTCGCCGGGTTTGTGATTCGCGGCTGAATTCACGCAATCTGTTCTCGTCCAACAGGAGCTCGTCGTCCGCGGTTTGTGCGTGGGCCAGACGCTGTTGCAGCCACTCCACGATGAGCGGGATCTGGTGCGGGGTGAATTGGCCGTGCGGGAAGAAGCGGCGGACGATGTCGGCGGTTTCTCCGGCCGGACAGATGGTCAGCATCTCCTTCCGCACCGCGAGGTATTCAAACAACTTGGCCGGGACCACGCGGTCGGCGCCGGGAACGTCACTGAGCAGCAGGCACAACCCGCTGGCCGAACGGAGCCACTGCAGCGCGGTGGAATGATCGCAGTAGTCGATGCAGACCAGCCGCGCCGACGTATGGCGGAGCCTGTTCAGCACCGCCTGTTGTTCGGGCGTCTTGCGGCCGACGCAGACCAGTTCCAGCCGACGCGACAATTCGGGATGCGCGGTTTCCAGATGCTCGATGCCGCGGACCAGCGGCTCGATGTCGGTCAGATTCCACAGTGTCCCCGTGTAGACCAATCGAAACGTTTCCCGGTCCGGCCGCATGACATCGCACCCGGCGGCGACCGGCGGCAGCGTCTGCGGAGTCGCAGTGACGGGGACGACAAAGTCTTCGGCGTCGTAGCCGTTGTAGATGCAGTGGGACGGAATGTGATGCCGCAGTTCCGCGAGCTTCGCGGCCAGCGCGTCGGTGCTGCGGCGCGTCGTGGCGACGACCGCATCGGCGCAGCGGAGCAGTTGCCGTTGCATCCGTGATTGCACCACGCGCGAAATCCAATCGCGCTGCGCGTTCTCCAAGTATTGGCCGCTCAGATCCCATTCGTCGCGATAGTCCAGAACCAGCGGCAGTTGGAAGCGTCGCTTGAGGGCCGCGCCGATGTAGAAGCTGGAATAGGCGGGGGCGGTCACCAGGATCGCATCATGCGGCTGTTCGCGCAGGACGCGGGCTCCGACCCGGATCGCATCGTGGTTCCAGAGCACCTGCGGATCGGGTTGCAGGGCCAGCTTCACGCAGCGTTTGACGAAACCGCGGGCGGCTCCCCGCAACGTTTGGATCAGGCCCGGGCGCGCATCGGACCGGGGACCGTTCAGGTTCTGTTTCACGCGGTAGTCGGGCTCCCAGGTTCGCGCCCGCACCACGTTGACCTCCGGCGGCAGGTCGGCCAGCAGGCTGTCATCGCGCACGGGGACCGAGGGATTCAGCGTGGTCAACACGGTCACATCCCAACCCGCCCGGCCCAGATACTTCGCCCACTTGACCGGCCGCTGGACCCCCGCGCCACCGACCGGCGGGAAGTTGTAGGCGATCAACAGCAACCGCTTCGCACGACGGCCCTCGTTCGGCTGCTTGATCAGCGGCGGTTCCAGCGTGGCAACAGGCATCAGAACGAATCCAGATTCGGAAGGAGGTTCGACCAATCGAAGCCGCCGGACTTCGAACCGTTGTTCAAGTGTATGTCACGATTCACACGCTTGATGCCGTTGCCCGCGGCGACTCGGCGGGTGGGGGGTGCATCTCAATGCTGGGTGTAGTCGGATGAACGGGTTGTTCTCGACTCCGAAGGAGTAAGGCGACCGGCAGAGGAACGGTTGCCTCCATACAAGCACGATGCGCAAGCGAGTGTGTCCGAAAACTCACTCACTCACTCACTCGCTTGCGCTGCGTGCTTGTATGCCGATTCCCGCCGCTCGCCCAAGAGCCGCCGCGACCTCGACAGGCTTTGAAAAACGGACTTCTAGATTCCACCCAGATTCTGGACGCACACCCCGGCGGGTGCCTTCGTCAACTTGTCGCACCCGGTCATGGAGGAGATCGTCACCGCCTGGCACCGGTGGAAGACGCCGCGGTGAAGCATCGACTCGATCGCACCAACCGCCCACGGATGGTTGTCGTGGAACAACAGCACATCGCCGTCGCGGGGCTCATATTGCGCGGTCCAGTCGGCCATCTCACTGGCATTGTTCATGCGATAGTCGCGGGGATCGACGTTCCACAGTGCGACGGTCTTCCCCTGACGCCACAGGCCGGACAGCTTGGTCCAGTTGAGTTCCCCCTTGGGAGGCCGCATGGCCCGCGGGACGTGACCGGTCAGGCTCCGCAGCAGTTCATCGGTCTGCCGAACTTCGTCCAGAAACTGCCGGGGTGAGGTCTGCGCCGGTTCGCCGTGCGACCAGGTGTGGTTCGCCAGTTCGTGACCTTCATCGGCCATGCGGCGGATCAGCGTGGGATGCCGCGCCGCGTCCCGGCCGACAACGAAGAACGTGGCGCTCAGCCCGGCGGTCCGCAGCAGGTCGAGCAGCCTCGCCGTGTACTCCGGGTGCGGACCGTCGTCGAAGGTCAGCGCCAGTCGGGGCCGCTCGTTCGGCGCGTGCCGCGGCCCGCGCGTCAACAGCCACCGTGGCGGCAGACACGCCGAAAGGACTCGCTTGGTTGCCTGTCGTAGAAAGCTCATTGCGATTCACAGCACGGGTTGATGGTCGAAGCGGGGCGACTTCACACGGGTTCGATGTTCGACGTGTCAGGACGAACAGCGCTTTTCTAGGACGAATTCTTCACCCGTGCGTCCCAGCTCGTTGGCGAAGAAGTCCGTCGATGGCAGATTCAACTTTTCATGCCAGTGGGCGTCCGCGGGTGACTGGGTTTCCTCCGAGTTCGACAACACGGGCTGGGTGAGCGCCTGGGATGCGGGTGCCAGCGAGTTCTGCACACAGCAGGCGGCTTCGACGCGCGCGGTCGCACTGTCCGAGTCCGATGCCATTTCCGGCGGACCGCACGAAGACCACTTCTTCGAGGCGGCGGTCACGGTCCCGCGAACTTCTTCCAGCACCTGCGACAGACGGCGTGCCGCGGCCTTCAACGCCAGCGGCTCAACGCCGCGCGGGGGAAGGTCGTTCGTGCGCGACTTCAATTGCCATTCAATGGCGTCCGCGAGCGCGATGGGACTGGCCGGGGGAACCAGACGGTCATGGCGGGAATCGGCGATCTCGGCAACGCCGCCCACGTCCGACGCGACGAATGGCGTTCCACAGGCGATCGATTCCATCAGCACGTTTGGAACCCCTTCGGAAAGACTCGGCAGGACCGTCGCATCGGCCGCCCGGTACCATTCGACCAACTGGCTTTGCGTCTGCGCCCCCTTGAGTTCCACGATGCCGCCCAGTCCCAGTTGAGTGATCTGTCGCTGCAGATCCCCCTTCAGCGGCCCGTCTCCAAGCAGGTAACAACGGAATGCAACACTGCGGGCGGCGAGCAATCGACAGGCCTGAAGCAAGTCGGAATGCCCCTTCACGGGAACCAACCGGCCGACGGAAATCAGCACGGACATCTTCTCGGGCAGACCGAGTCCGCGCCGGGCGACGGTTTGATCGCCCGGAGCAAACAGCGCGCGGTCGACGCCACGCCGCACGACCTTCAGTTTGCGCGGCTCCACTCCATCTGTCAGCAAAGTTTCCCTGATGTGTTCGCTGACGGTCACGACGGCGTCCGCATGACGCATCACGTTCAGGATCTTTTGCTGACGGCGGCCGCTGCGTCCCAGCAACAGCACGTCGCTGCCCCCGACCATCACCACCGCCGGCACGCCGTGACGGTGCGCCATGCGCACGGCCACCTCGCCGTCCGGATGAGCCCAGTACGACAGCACGACATCGGGTCGAAACAGGTCCATCGTGAGATCCAGCCGACTCCGGACCGACCACCACATCCACCGGCCGTATTCCGAGCGGAACAACTTCGGCGTGTAGTACGACGCGAGGTATTCGGCGGGCACGCCGCGCACCGCCGCGAACCGCGGGTCGTTCAGTCCGTTCGGCAACCGCCCCGTCAGCCGTCCCTTCCAGGCATCGACAAATGACACGGGCGAAACCACGCGGACTTCGTGGTCCGTGGCCAGCCCCGCGACCATCGAGCGGTTAAAGGTTCCCAAACCCGTGTTCAACGGATTCGGATAGGCATAGGAATAGAACAAGATCTTCATGACGAATCCTCTCTCGAACAAGACCAGTGGTCATCCCGTGTTTTTGCCGGTCGTTCAACGGATTGGGGGGAGTGCAAATTGCAAATTGCAAATTGCAAATTGGTAATTGGTAATTGGAAGACGAGGAATTCGTCGCGGGCATTCGACCGCTTCTTCAATTTGCAATTTGCAATGACCAATTTGCATTTTGCAATCGCTCCCAAACTTAACTCATTGACAACAACTTTCCGACAGCACGCTTGCTAGTTCACTGGCGACGGTGATGACTCGCCGGTGTCTCCCGTTTCCTGGTTCGTACCGTGAGGCGTGGTCGCACCGTGTGACGGAACGCCCGGTGACCGAATCCATTGCCGGGCTCTGGTTCCCAGGCCCGATTGTTTGATCAGCGTCCGCGCCGTGGTCCGCACCCGGCGGCAGACTTTCAGGTACGACAACGACCACCGGGCCCGCCATGTCGGGGGGACGAGCCAGATCGTGCCGCTGCGCGATTCGCGGTTGGCAAACTGCTGCTTGTACTCCGCATCGCCGCCGCCAAAGTCGAGGCACTTCGGCGGATCGTGACGCAGCAGATCCTCGACAATCTGGTGCAGCATCGTCCGGCCGGGTGAGAACTGGCCGAACTCGGCACAGAACGCGATCTCTTCGTACCGGAAGCAGCCGCGATGCTGATTGCAGACGGCGAACGCCGCGGGTTTGTCGCCGATCCACCACAGGTAGCTGCGCAACAACCCGTGCTCGGCGAGGGCCGACAATTGGCGCAGTTCCGCGTCGTCGTTGTGAATCCGCAGACCGAACTGCCGCGACTGCCAGCTTTGCTGGGAGATCTCGTGCGCCGCTTTCAGGAAGTCGGGAATCTGCTCGATGCCGGCCACTCGTTCCAGTCGCGTCGTGCCGAACTTTTTCAGATTGCGGCGAAACTTGCTCAGACTGCGGCTGGAGAACGTGCTCCAGTACTCGGCTTCCGTGGCGGGGAAGTCGACGTATCGCCGGGGTTGAAAGTCGTGGGTGGCGAACCGCTGACAACCATGCCCCGCGTGATCCTGCACCGCGCGGTACAGCAGTGACGCTTCGTCCAAATCTTCAATCTGCACGAAATCCGCGCCGGTCTGCGAGGCGTGTCCCGCCGCCGCTTTCAACAGGCGAACCTGTTGTTCCGGCGAGGTGTTCTCGCCAAAGAACCGACCGCCGGCCAATCGCAGTCCGTGCAACGTCCAGCCGGGACCAACGCCTCCGACTTGGGATGTCCGGATCGTCTTCGGAACGAGCACCCCGAACGTGCTCTGTTGGCGACGGGAGAACTCGCACACCACGACCGCGCTCAATCGCGATGTCACCCGGCCCGTTGCCAGTTCGGCCAGCACAAAGTCGGGATGCTGCAACGGACTGGCCTCGGGATCGTGGTCGAAGGCGGCGCGCCAGTCCCAGTACAGCGGCGACAAGTGTCCGGACACGGCTTCGTCAATCGGCAGCACGGCCGGACCGTTCTCCGCGGCCGATGCGGCGGAGTCGTGTCTTCGTTGTTTGTCGAACAGCTCACTCATGGGACGGCCTGCGTTGTGTGTTTCCGAATCGTGACTCTCACCAACATTGTCGCGAGGGGGCCCGTTGAAAAACGTAGCTTGGACGCCTCGTCCGAGCGTTTCCAACGCGACACGCACGGACGAGGCGTCCGTGCTACGGGTGTCTCAACAGGCTGTTAGACGGCATGCACGACGACCTTCAACTTGCCGGCGTTTGTCAGCGGGATGTCGTCGACCATTTGCAGCCGGATGTCGACCTGAGTGCCCGTACACTTGCGCATCTCGGCCAGCATGTGTTCCCGTTCGGTCAGCGTCAGGCCGCCATCGACGACCAGTTTCACCGTGATCAGTTCCAGCTTTTCCTGGACGACCTGGAACCGCCGCACGGCGGGAAACTCCTTGATCAGGTGCGGAAAGAACTCACCGGGGATCTTGCGTCCGTCGGGTGTTTCGAGCGTGTCCAACTGGCGTCCGACCACCTTCTTCAACAGTGGCAGGCCACGACCACACGGGCACAGTCCAAAGCCCGCGACGGCACGGTCCCCGTTGACGTAGCGCACGAACGGCATTCCATAGTTGAACAGGTCGGTGATGACGACGTTTCCCTCCTGTCCGTGCGGAGTCGGCGAACCATCGTCGTTCAGGATCTCGACGAGCAGGTTCTCCATGCTCAGATGCAGCCCCGTGTGACGGTCGCACTCCGCGCCGATCAGCATGAATTCTCGCGATCCGTACGTTTCGAAGATCGGGGCGCCGAACACGTCTTCGATCAGCTCGCGCTGGAAGGCGTGCAGTTTTTCCGCCCCCACCACGATCGACTCGGGCTTCGCCGGAACGAGACCTTCTTGTTTCAGGAAGCGGGCGAACTCGTACAGCGGATTCGTGTACGCGACGATGACTTCGGCCCGGTAGCGGTTCATGCGGTCGAAGTGCTGGCGCATCCGGTCCGGGGTGAATTCGAAGCAGCTCAGGATCAGATGCCGGTCGAAGCGGTGATGCAGATCCATCTTGATCCGCTTCCAGCGGGGAACCTTGCCCACGGGCGTCCCCCAGATGAACAGTTGCTTGGTTCCCGGCGCGGCTCCCGCCCAACCGTATCCGCGGTGGGTCATGGCCACGCGCCGGTCGTTGCTGCCGCTGTCGAGATCGAACTGCAACGGTTCGCCGCTGGAACCGCCGGTCGCCTTGGTCATCCGTTTCACCGCGGCGGTGGTCCGCAGCTTCAGGCGGTGTCGCCGGACAACGTCGCGCGTCAGCAACGGCCACGCGGCGAAGTCGTTCAGAGATTGCAGTCGCGCGGCATCCAGTCCCCGCGCGCTCCATTCCTCGCTGTAATGGGGGCACGTCTGTTGGGCATGCTGAATCAGCGACCGCAACGAATGAAGCTGAAGCTCTTCGAGTTGTTCGCGCGACCACCACTGGCTCCGTTCCGCATCGCGCCAGTGAGCCATCGTGCGGCGTCCCTTGACCACGCCGTCGAATAGTGGGAGCAGCAGATGTCGATACAGTTGTCCGTACATGATTGTTAGGTTCCGTGAGACTTACGGCGGTTTGTTGTTCAGAGACAGTTTCAAAACTCAGCCAGTAACCCGCAGCGTAAGCGAGGGACGATTCCACGCGGGACTTCCCGACGCCCTCGCTCACGCTGCGGGTTATTGTTCATGCCGACAGATCTTGTTCGCCAGCAGTTCCCGATACAGCCGTTCATAATCCGACACCATCCGCCGGACTTCGAAGTGCTCTTCCACGCGTTCGCGCCCGGCCTGGCCGATGGCGCGCCAGCGATCCGGCTGGCGGCACATCGCGACCATTGCGGCGGCCAGTCCGGCCGCATCGCCCGGTGGAACGAGTTGCCCCGTGCGCGGAGCATCGACGATTTCCGAATTGCCGCCGACACTCGTGGCGATCACCGGCAGGCCGACCGCCATTGCCTCCAGCAGCGTCAGCGAGATCCCCTCGGTGAGCGACGCCGTCACGAAGAATCCGGCACTCGCCAGCAGCGCGGGAACATCGGAACGATCACCGAGAAACTCCACTTGCCGCGTTAGATTCAATTCCCGCGTCAACTGTTCGAGCCGGCTCCGCTCGGGGCCGTCCCCCACCAGCTTGAGCACCAAGTCCGGGACGTCGCGTACGGCGATCGACACCGCGTGCAGCAGCGTTGGAAAATCCTTCTCAGCCGACAGCCGCGCCACCGAGATCGCGACCGGTGCTGTGACCGGCCCCGTGAATTGGAAGTCCTCGACGTCGATCCCGTTCCAGACGCGCATCACTTTGCAGGGCAACACGCCGTCGGCGTGTACACAGAGTTGCGCCGCGTCGTCCGACACGGCGATGATCCGGTCGACCAGGCGGCTGGCCCAGCGAAACTGCGTGCGGGACTTCCAGCCGTGTCCCGCGCGCTGACCGTGCCGCGTGTTGACGACCACCGGGACGTGGGCCAGTCGCGCGGCGATGCTGCCGTAGATGTGCGGATAGGTGTTGTGAGTGTGGACGACATCGAACCGCCCGGCGTGAAACAGGCGGACCATTTGCCGCATCTGTCCGAAACGTCCCGATGGAGTGAGCGTGTGGACCCGGCAGCCCGCATCGCGGATGACGTCGGCGAACCGGCCCACGTCTGTCAGCGCGAGGAACTCGGGCCGGCAGTGTGCGGCATCGTGGTGCCGCGCGATGTCGGCCAGCAGCCGTTCCAGTCCGCCCGTCTTCAGGGTCAGGCTGACATGGCACACGCGCAGCGGACGACTCTCCGTGGCGGCGTGTTCGTGGGGAATCGGACTCAGTTCGGCAATCGACATGATGCAACCTTTTCTTTCAATCGGCTTCGACAGGATCGGATGTTTGAGCGGCGACGGACGGAGGCTTCATAACGCCCACGGCAGCGCCGATACGGGCCAGCGCATGCTTGATCTGCCGCAGTTTGTCGAGCACCACGAATTTCCACCGGGGCCGCCGCAGCGCGACCCACGCCAGTTCGGTCGCGTGTGTCGACAACCGCCGCTTGTAGTCGGACTCGCCCGCCATGAAGTCGAACTGATCGAGGCCACGGCGCTGGCATTCCGCCATGCACAAGTAAGTGATCACCAGGCCGGGGCTGGCATCGCCGGATTGTTGAGACCAGCCACTCTGGTAACCGACCGCCCGGTTGTCGTCGATGAAGACCTGCGTGCAGCCGAGGATCCCCGTGGGTGACGCCACACGGTACATTCCCATCGCTCCGATCGGGACGAGTCGGTGGACCAGATCAATATGGAACTCGCGAAAGCGACGGCTGGCATAGGACCCCGGTTGACCGATGGCGTTCCAGCGAGCCTGGTGCCGCTCGACCATCCGGTGAAACATTTCCTCGGCCCGTTCCGCGGAGGCGGCCCATTCTCCGACGGGCTGTCCCAGCCGACGCATCGATTTGCGCAGGCTGGCCCTGGTCCGCGGTCCCAGCAGTTCAATCGGCTCGACGTTCGCCTCGCGCGCCGCCCGAAGGTCGAAGTAGCGGCAGGGTCTTCGTGTGACGAGTGCCTGCGGATTGTCCGCGAGCAGGTGCGCGATCTCGTCGGCCGCGAACCCATCGAAGTGCGCCTGGTCGCAATCGGACTGGGAATTGATCCAATCCACGAGTTGCCGCGCGAAGTCGATGCGGTCTTCGTCGCGGACCAGCAGCGAGTTGTATTCGATGCAGACCGAGTCGGCGTCCGGTTCGCCGGCCGTTCCCACGTGCCATGTTCTCAGCGGAAACGGCCCCTCGTGCTGGCCGACGCCGGTGGTGAGCAGCGCCATTCCACAGGGTTGTCCGCCGCGCGTGGCGATGACAAACCGGTGCGGCACCAGCGCCCCGTAATGGTCCAGCCACGTCTCGGTCCAGGTGGATGAGCACATCAACCGGCGGTTTGACAGCGCGGCTTCGACCTCGCGCCACTGTCGCATCGCGGCACTGCGCTCGCTCGAATCGAGCAATTGCAGCCACAGCGGCCTCGTTCGCATCAGCTCCGACCGCGACGGTTCCGTGCGCGACGCGGGCGGCTGGCCCGGCGGGGCTTCAACATCGGTGAGCATCATGACAGTCATCGTGCCCTCGTCTCAGCGCGCCATCACGGCGGTGAAGAGATACAACCCCGAGAACGCGGTGAGGCTCGCCACGCTCAGCCGGATCGCGTGGCCGCGGTTCCAGATGACGAGCGGTTCACCGGACTCGGTGTGAATCCACACCAGGTTCAAATAGGCGGCGCAGGCGCCGATCAACAGGTAGGTCGGCACCACGTAGCAGCGCGACAGCGAAAAGATGGACATGCACCAGCCGACAACCATCGCGCAGATGAAGGGACGCATTCGCACCAGCTCGGCGTTCAGCACCGGCTCGGGCAGCCGCCCCATCCGGTACAACTGCATCCCGATGAAGAAAAAGCAGCCGAAAAACATCGTCCCGCCGAACAACCCCAGCTCGACATACGAGTGGATGAACGAATTGTGGGCGACCATCCCGGCGGTGATGTCGGGATACGATCCCTGGCCCGTGCCGAACAGCAGCGCCGGCGACTTCAACTCCGCGAAGCCGTCCCGCCACAGGGTGACTCGCTCATTCCCCGTTCCCCCCTCACCCATGTCGATGTCGGCCTGGCGTCCCGCGACGAGTGGCACCACGCAGACGGCGGCCAACGCCGCCGCCAACGCGACCCGGCCTCCATAACGGACCGACAGGACCGTCAACCCGGCCAGACCGCAGGCCAGCAGCCCGCCGCGCGACTTGGTCG
>JAYTIB010000135.1:0-15999 GCA_043732205.1 Schlesneria sp.
GATGTGCCCTGAAGGGGCACGGGAGGTCTCGGAGTTCCATAGCCCTTTCAGGGCAGACATCCTTGGTGTGGTTGTTACCCAGGGCGGCGCTCGCCGAGCGAGCTTGCCATGGGCTGATTTCCGTCGGCCCCGTCGGGGCGAAGAACATGACACCTGCAATCCGTTCGAGTCAGCACAATCCCAAGCGAGCGAACAGAACTTATACCTCGCGCGGTCGTCGACGAGGCATCTCACTTTGGGCCGCGTGAGGTCTATCTGTCCCTCTGACCACTTTGCACTTGGCACTGATCACTTCTCACTTTGCACTCTGTACTTTGCCTCCCGTGGTTTGAAGGCGTACAGCAGTCCCGCGGCGGCCAGCTCCGCCGCGAACCAAACGATCCGCAGCAGGCCGGCCGCGACGATGGCCTTTTCGCCACCGATGCCGGGCTGGTCCTTCAGCGTTTCGATCAGCACCCATTCGCGCACGCCCAAACCGCCCGGTGCGATCAGGACCACGAAGCCGGTGAATGTGGAGAGCGACACGCTGGCCAGCCAAACCGGAAACTGCGCCGGATCGAGCGGCGTGTCGGAAATGGCCTGCAACGTGCAGCCCAGACTGAGCGCATGCAGAATCCACACCAGGGATGTGATCAGGAATCCCTGCAGAACAAGTCGCGCGGTGATGCGCGGGATCGGTCCGGCATCGGCGGTGCGGGGCAGGGCCTTGCGCCCGAGGCGCGTGAACAGCCACGCGCTGAACGGTGTGCTCGCGATGGCGGCGGCCAGCACGAGGATCGGCACGAGCAACGGTTGTTCGCGGAGGAACCGCATCCACACCGGCAACCGTTCCCACAGTCCCTGGGGTATCACCGCCGGGGCCAGTGCGACGGCGATCGCGGCCCCCGAGGACATCGACACCAGCGTCTCATAGGCCGCAGTCAGGCCGCCGAGCACCGGGTTGACTCCGGCGTCCTTCAGCAGCGCCCCGCGGATCACCAGCACCAGCGCCTTGCCGGGGACATACTTGCCCAGGTGCCCGACAAAATAGGCCCGCACGGTTTCATACCGACCGGGGTGCTGGCCCATCCGTTGGAGCAGGGCGCGCCAGAACCAGGCCGAAGGGAGCCAGCCCGCCAGATACAACACGGCGGCCGGGATCAGCCACCAGACGTTGACGTGCAACCTGATCGGCGGGCTGTCGCGCCACAGCGCGACGGCGCGCTGGCCGACGAAGTACAGCATGACCGCGAACAGCGTCCACTTCACGACCGGCCACCAACGGCGTTTCGGTTGTGGCCCGGCGACGGTCGCGATCGAATCCGGCATGCTCATCGGGTCTCCCCACTGGACACAGGCGATTCCTCAAACAAGTGGTGTGATCGAAACCCCACCGAGCTTGCCTCATTCGTATCGACACAACTTTTGGGCCGCGTGCGATTCCAGGCCGGGTGCGAATGCCACCTGCGGTCAGGCAGTTTTCCGCAGGCGTCCGATTCGCTGCCTCCCTCAATTCGCTGTCGATCTCTCCGTCAGGACGAAGAGGCGACAGCGAATTGAGGGAGACAGCGAATGGCAAAATCGGAGACGCACTCCAAGAGACAAGCATCGAACAGGGACTCGATCGTCGAGTTGTGTAGAGAACTATGAGACAAGCTCGGTGGCGTCGCTTGGTTGAGGGCTACTTTCCGGTCCGCAGCAGTTTGCGGTAGACGATGTAATCGTCCCCGCGCGGAACCACCACGATCAGCAGTGCGAGGTTGGGATCTGATGTGTCGAGGATCGGCAGATCGTCCAGATCCTCGCCGCCCGTGGGGCCGACCTGCGACGTCAGCGAGAACAGTCCATAGGGGACTCCCGCGGAGTACTGATACAGCCAGCGAAACAACTCCGGATGACCATTGAGTTCCTGCGGCAATGCCTGCCAGTTTTGACCACGGATCCCAGGGTAATAATTGCGATCGTCAGAGGCGAGCCGGTTGCTGTTGAGCAAATGCCAGCTCGCGTCTTGGTTGTAAGCCCACCGGCCCTGCGAACCGAGGAGAGCGACCAGTGCTTTCGCGCCAAATTGCTGTTGCACGCGAGTCCTCAGTCCTTCGCCAATCGAGCGGCTGTTGAACATCTCCGGGAGTGAAACCCCCTCCATCAGCGCCTGCCAGTCGACGGCGGTTTCGTCATTCGCCGCGGGACCGGGAATCCAGAACATGCGGTTCAACTGCGGCGTCCACTTCGCCATGTCCTGCGTCGCGGTGAACTCGGTCGGGATGCGCCCCTGCAGACGCGCGGGAGGCCGGGCAACAGATTCGCCACCCGTGGGTCCGTAGCGCCGGGGCATTCCGCGGTACATTTGTGGCTGATAAGGATCGTTCATGGAATGCCCGGTCGACATGGCCGAAAAGACCCCCTTGCGGACGTCGGTCGTCACCGGCCGGGTCGAGGCGATGAACAACAGTTCGAAGCGGTTGGTGCGGACGATCGCGCCGTCGTCGCCCACGTCGCGGATGATCAGACCGCGCCGGGTTTCCGCCGTGGACATGTACCGGTTGGTGATCCAGACCGTCAGGCCGGTGACCAGAATCGTCGCCAGCGGGAACGTCAGCCACGTGAACTTGCGGGCCTTCAACCAGCCGAGACCAAAGTAGTCGACCGGACCGATCCAGACGACGAACGTACACAGGATCAGACCCAACACCCACAGCGGAACCATGCGCACCCCTTCGGGCATCAGCCAGTTCACGAGCTCGGATGTGGACGACGGCACCTTCAGGGAGAATCTGTTCCCAGACATCGGGACATACGTATCGAGCCCTTCTTCCGGCACGTTTCGCAACAGAGTGCCGATGTTCGCCGACGGCTGGCTGCCAAGGGTTCGGATCTGGTCGGAATGCAACCGCCACAGGAACGCGGCGGCTTCGCGCCAGGCCGCCGTCTCCATCGATTCCACGGGCTGCTCGTCATCGACGTGCAGCACGATCCGACCCAGGCCGTTTGTCAGCCGCAGCAATCGTTCGTCGTTCCAGATCGAGCCGGGAGTCAGCCGTCCGTTCGAATCGGGTTGAATGACCAGATCACCCGGACCGAACGCCGTCAGGTTGCGCAGGAAGTCGACGTGATACTGTTCCAACACACCGGTCGGTTCGAGATACAGGCTGCCCCCCGCGCGGACCCAGGCCGCCAGGGCATCGAGCTGCGGCTTCTTCAACAGCCGGAATTCATCACCGAACAGGATCGCCATTTCATACGCGCAGTAGGCCATCGGTTCCTGCGGCAGGTCGACGGGTTCCAGGGGGGTGAGAACCGTCTTCACCGATTCATCCAGGCTGGCTGCCATCGATTCGAAGGCCAGGCGCCGGATGATGCGGTCCCGTTCGGCCGACCGCCGGGGCGCCACGCGCGAGACCGCGGTCAGGACCATGAACGTTCTCAACCGGGCCAGCGCCACGCGCAGGATGTGCGAACCGAGATCCTGGTTGAACCGCCGGCCGTGGAACTTGATGTCCAGCCGCAACTGGTCGACCCCGTCCGGATCATTGACCGGCGGCAGCAGCACGCGGATGCGCTGCTGCGGGCCCGTCAGCGCCAGTTCTTCCGTCATGACCGTGGCCAGCAGTTTGGTGTCGTTCTTGAGTTGGAATTCGAACCGGCCCTCGACCAGCGAGCTCCCCGTGATCTTCACATCCCACCACGACGGAATCGGCCGCCCCATTTGAACCGGGGGCTGCATGACGGACTGGTCGATCTCCATCACCTTGCCCTGCGCAAACGCGGGTCCGGTCAACGCCATCAACAGGACGAGCGCGGAACCCGCGGCGCGGAGCACCATTGAAATGACGGTCGCGATTGTCGTCTTTCGCTCCGCGAAAGAACGTCCTTTCGCGGAGCGAAAGTCGACAATAGTTGATGCTCCGCCCCTTCGCTCGCCACTCGCCACTCGCCACTCGCCACTTCGTCTCTTCATCCCGGCACCCCCGCTGGTTTCTTTTGAAAGTACCACCACTCCACCATCAGCAGGCAGAGTCCCGCGATGGTGAACCAGCCCCACAGCGGTTGATCGCGCTTCACGACCACGTCCGAGGCATTGACGGAAATCTTCTCGGGGAACGTCAGCTTGTCGATGGTCTCCATCGACGTTTCGCGCGAGGCGAGCAGGCTGACGCCGATCCGCTGCGGTTCGGCCCCCCCGGTGATCTCGTACATCCCGACAAACGGCGCGGCCAGGCCGATCACGTAGCCATCCTTGTCGCTCGTGCCCGAGTCTGAATAGCCGTGCGGCCCGCTCACGCTGTACGCCGCCTCGGGGGCCAGCTTGAGCGGCGGCAATGTGCCGGTCGGCATCGCTTTGGCTTCCAGCAAACCGGCGCGGGTCAGGGCCACCTGGGTGATGTTCTGCACCAGGATCGGAAACCCGACGCGGAACACCAGCGACGAACGGTCGGGATGAAACAGGAAATGAATGTCCAGCCGGCCGTCACCGGTGTGCTCCAAGATCAGCGGTCCGCTGCGCGACTGGGCGAGGATCTCATACCCCGCCAATTCGAAGTCCCGGTCGCCGATCCCCTTCGCCAGTTTGGGCTGGTCGCCGATCTGCACGTCGAGCAGTTGGACGTGCTGCAACAGCGGCGCGGTGCGCTGCCAATCGACGATCTCCGCCAGCCCCGATTCGATCTCGACCAGTGGTGCGATGTCGTCGGGAACAAACCCAACATTCAAATTGACGCGCGCCTCCGGACCGGTCGACAGCGGGCCGTCCGCAAATTTCAGGTCGACCGCAGCGGGGGTCGGCTCGCCGCTCGGGTACACGTTGATGTCGGGAATGATCGACAGGGCGTTGCGAAAGCTGGTCATGTCGGTCGGACAGTACACCGCCAAGGGACGGTGCTTCGGAAGATCCAGATAGGCGACGTTGTCTGAATCGAGCGAATCGAATCCGTCGGGCTTCAGGCGCAGTTCGAGCGACACGGCCGCTACTGTCGAGACCCTGAACACCAACCGCTCGGCCTTCGTTCCGTCGATCGACAGCGAGTCGGATTTGAAGGGGATGCCGTTCTGCAACAGTTCGTATTCCGCCAGCATCTTCGCCTCCTTCGTCCCTTCGATGCGGGCGAACACGTCCCAGCCCGTCTTCGAACGGCGGGCGTTGAAGTCGACGATCCCCACGTTCGAGCCACCCGGTTTCATCCGTTGAAAAATCAGCTTGAACGGCAGTTCCAGTTCGACGTCCTGCGGCACGTTGCCATCCGACAGCAGAATCACGGAGTCGATCGGGTACGCGCGGGACAGCGCCTGGGCGAGCCGGAATCCGTCCTCCAAGCGGCTCGACACGTTGCTGACTTCGATCTGCGCCAGTGTCTCGCGCAGCAGCCGCTTGTTGCTGGTGAAGTCCGTCAGCCGCCGCGCCGACGAATTGACCGAGATCAGGCACAACTGCTGATCGGGCAGCATGTCGTCGATGATGCGGCCGACCTTCTCCTTCGCTTCGGCCAGGCGCGATCTGCCGCCGGGCACATCGAGCGCCGCCATGCTGGCCGACGTGTCGATCAGCACGGGGAGGTTCTGGGCCGGGTGCCCGCCGCTGGAGAGGTACGGCTGCGTCGCCCCGATGACGAGCGCGCACAGCAACAGGATCTGCAGCAACAGCAGCAGGTTTCGCTTGAACTTCTGAAACGGCGAATTGACACGCTGGTCGCTGATCACCTGCCGCCACAGCGCGAGCGACGGGATCTCCAGCCGCGGCCGCCGCAGCTTCAAAAAGTAAAACACGATCAGCGGCACGAGGAGGAAAAACCACCAGGCATTGATCAGCGCGGAGAAGCCGGGCAACATCATGGGCAGCCTCTTTTGGGAGTGCGGTGGCTCGACACCGCTTTGGCCTTTGGCCTTTGGCCTTTCTCTTGTCTCGCCGGAAAGCCGCAAAGCGGCCAAAGAAAAGCGGCGTCGAGCCGCCGCACTCCAAATGGCCCTCATTGCACCCAGCCTTTCCGCTTCATCACGTCGAACAGGATTTCGTCGAGCGGCTGTGACGCATCAAGGCAGAGGAACCGGCCGCTGCGCTGGCGGCAGAGTGTGGTGAGGTGTTCCTGCAAACCGTTCAGATGCTCGTGGTAGAACCCGAGCAGATCGCCGACGGACGAGACATCCAGCGTGTGACCGGATTCGGCGTCGACAAACCGCAGATCGCCCGTCAGTTCGGGGTTCAATTCGATCCCGCTGAGCAGTTGCACGGCGAAGACTTCCAACCCCGCGCTGAACAGCATGTTCATCGGCCGGTCCATCGCGCCGAAGGTCAGGAAGTCGGACAGGATCACCACGATCCCGCGTCCGCGATGCTGGACCAGCACCGCCTCGACCGCCTCCTCAATGGGGAAGTCGCCACCCGGCGGAATCTCTTCGAGAAACTTGAAGACCCGCTTCAGGCTGATCCGGCCGGTGCAGGGGGGCAGGATCAGCGGCGTCTTCCCGGCATGCTGGCAGGCGAACAGGCTGACCTTTTCGATGTTCATCAGACCCATCACGGCGAAGCAGGCGGCCAGTTGCTTCGCACGCTGGAACTTGTCGCCGAACTGCATCGACGCCGAGGCATCGACCAGAACGACGACGTGCATTTCCTCCTCATGCCGGTACTGCTTCACATACGGCCGGTTGAGCCGCGCGAAGATGTTCCAGTCGACATAGCGCATGTCGTCGCCGGCGGTGTAGTCGCGGTGGTCGTTGAATTCGGTGCTGGTCCCCCCCTTGCCGGCCAGATGTTCGCCGCGGCTGCGGTTGGTCCGCCGCCGCAACGGCAACATCCGCATCCGCTCGACCCGCGCGAGCGTGGAGTTTTCGAGGAGCGACGTGAATTGGGTCGTGTTGTCCATCGGTCTTGTTTCGTGAGTCGGTGACGGGCATGAAGAGCGATCGGTCCGGGCCAATCATGATGTTGCGGAACTGGCTTCAGAGTCGCCAGTCGGTCGGTGTATTCGCAAGAGTTGCCCCGTTGGTTGTGATGCTGATTGCAGGACGGTGTGAATCCGCGTGGCCTGCCCGACGAAGTCGGGGTCGAACGTGCAGACCATGATCCCGGTGTGGTTCGGTTGTTCGTGGTGCAGACGGATGAAATGCCTGCGATTGAGCGTCAGGACGACACGCCCCAGGCTGACGGCGAATGCCAACACGTCTTCGTCGCTGATGGCTTGATCCGCCCGGCCGGCTTCCAGAACGGTGAGCACATCGTGACCAAGTCGTCGCAGTTCTTCGACGACCGGCCTCGGGAAGTTTTCGTTGGAGTACAACATGGCCACGATCAGGCGTCCTCATTGTCGCGAATCTGACGGTCGATTTCGTCACGATGTGCCCTCACATAGGACCAGGCCTGCACGATGTCCTCCGCCCGCAAGGTCGGGTAGCTCTGTAACAGAGTTGCTTCGCTCGTTCCCAAACGCCGTGCCTGTTCCAGCAACCAAACGGGAATCCGCGTCCGCACGATGCACGGCTCGCCGCCGCAAACACCCGGACGGGATTCGATCCCGGGAAACGCATCTCCCAGATCGTTGATGACCAGCCTGACCAACTGCGCCTTTTCGGCCCGTGTCAGCATGGCCAGCAGGCTCTCGGCATCTTGAAACGCGGTCGTCACTCTTTGGCCTCGCTGTGGTGTTGAAACAATTTCTCGGCTCTCCGCCAATTCTGTTGACGGTCTGTTCGGCGCGGGTCTCCCGACCCCGCCGAAACGGCTGACCGAAGGTCTCCGCTTCTATTTTCAACACGAATGGCGGAGACCCGATTTCTCACAATCCGGCTTCAGTTGAACCAGAACCCAAACCCGATGAACTGTCCGCCGAAGGCTTGGTTGATTTGCTGCCAGGTGTCGGGGTTCGTCAGTTCGCCCTCTTCGAGATACGGCGTGACGGCCGTCCCCTGAATCCAAAGCACGATGTCGAATTGCCGCGGTTCGAGAAACACCTTGCGCAGGTTGACGCCGCGCGTCGGCTTGCCGCGCCAGAACGGCAGCAGCTTCTTGCCCTGGAGAATCCGTTCGGCCTCGTCGAGCGCCACGATCCAGTTGTCGACCATCTCCTGAGTGACGGGGACGTTGATCGCCCCCTTTTGCTTCGGGCCGGGGATCCATTCGTGGTCGTTGTCGGTCTCGGCGAGCACCCGCTTCCACATCTGACGGCTGTGCGACAACGCCCCCTCGATGTGCTTCAGCGCCGCCTCCATCCGCTTGGGTTCGACGAGCGGGAACCGCAGCATGTGAATGATCGCCACGGCGTCCGCGAGGTCTTCAAACTGGATCCAGTTGTTGTTCATTGGGCGATTCGGTTCGAGCAGGAACTCGTGCCGCGTCTTGGCATGTTGGAAGAGGCGGTGCGATGCGACGTCGAACAAACCTTCGCCATCATGGGCGGCGGCGATCTCACTGAGTGCCGCCAGCATGTGGCAGTAGCCCCGCAGCCAATCGACATCGGCCCGGTCAAACGTGATGACGAAGTCGGCCGCGCGCCCCGCCGTCCCCAACTGGAACTGCTGCAGGATCGGCAACAACGTGAGTGACCGGGTTTCCACCGTGCCGAGATTGAGCTTCACCCGGCCGACATGCAGCGGCAGCTTGATCTCCTCGGTCTCGATCTTCGCCAGCGTGGCCTCAACCCGCGCCAGGTCGTCGAGCCACTCCTGATTGATCGCCCGCAGCCGCGGGTACGTCAGCAACTCGGCCGGAGCGGGCACATCGGCCGCATTCGGAATTCCCAAGGCGGCGAAGCGGGGACGCGGACCATACACCGCCAGCTTCTGCCCCAGCCGCTGCACGGAACCCACGAACTGCATGACCCCCAGCCCGAGACGGGCCGTGTCGTCCTTCGGCTGCTCCTTCAAGTGAGCCTCCAACACGGCCGCGCTGTCCTCGAACTTGCCGGAAGCCAACAAGGCATCCACGTCGGGCGCGGCTCCGAAAACGGGGACTGTCAGTCCAATGGCAATCAGGATCATTGAGAATCGAAGCATAGATGGGCCTTTCCTTTTTCCTTTCAACGAACGCAGTCACATTCACCGTCCACACGGCATGCTGACGACATCAATCGTCGAACACGATGTCTTCAAGTTTCACGCCCTGCCCCTGCCGGATGCGTTCGCGCGCGGCGGCGATGCACACGGCGAAGCGGGGATCGTTCTCCAACTGTCGGTCGAACTCGTCGTCCTCATTGAATGGATACTCATCGACCGGCTCATTAGCGGGTGGGTTTGGCTCCGGCATTTCACATCCTCTCCGACAAACTCTTCACGCATTCATCGACCAGTTCGGCGAGGTCGAGGTTTTCGGCCTGGCCGTCGTAGTTCAGCAGCATGCCGCTCACTGAGCGAGTCACGCAAACATCAACCTTCCGCGCGGTTCCGGAATCGGGCGGCCCAATTCGCGGGCCGTCTCGATCCACTCGGCGATGACGACTTCAATGTTCGCCAGCGCTTGTTGGTATGTCACTCCGTCCGCCGCACAACCGGCCAACTCGGGCACTTCGGCCAGGAACTCCTGATCCAACTGGCTCCAGTGCAGGATGATTTCGTATCGGATGTTGTTTGCCACCGCGTTCACCACGGAAAATCTTCCAATCGAGTCCCCTCGCCCCGGCGAATGCTCTCGCGGGCGGCCGCCATACGTGCCAGGAATCTGGGATCGTTTTCGAAGAGGTAGTCGGACAAATCTTCGTCGGCCTCGAAACCGATCCAGACGCCGATGGGCCGGCCGGAATCGGTCACCACGACCTCGCTCCCTTCGGCTTGTTGAAAAAACTTCGGCGGATCAGTGGTCAGTTCCGCCAGTGGAATCGTCTTCAGCATGTTCTGTCTCCGTGTGTTCCGCGATCCCGTGTGCATCGAGCCACGCTGCCGTTGCAGCCTTCGTGTTAACGGCGATGATGTGGACCTCCGTCTCCGTCGCATCATACAAGATCCGAAAGTGATCAACCCGCAGGCGGTACTGCGGCGATGCCAGACCCTCCAGGCGTTTGATTCGACTTCGACTCAGCTTGGTTGGCTCGTGCCTCAAATGGACTTCCAGTGCATCCCGAATTCTCGCCCGCACATGGGCATCGAGTTTGAGGATCTGTTCTCCCGCCTGGGGAGAAATGATGATCTCGAAGGCCACGTTTCCATTCCCTCCAGTTCGCCAACGTCTCTCGCGCAGGATTTGAAATCAAGGCGGTCGATACGTCACATCCTCTCCGACAAACTCTTCACACATTCGTCGACCAACTCGGCGAGGTCGAGGTTTTCGGCCTGGCCGTCGTAGTTGAGCAGCATGCGGTGGCCGAGGACTTCGCTGGCGAAGTGCCGGATGTCTTCGAACGCGACGTGGGCCCGGCCTTCCGCCAGCGCGCGGACGCGCGCGGCGCGGATCAATGCTTGGGCCGCGCGCGGGCTGGCACCCCACTTGACGAACTGGCGAACGCGGGGCGGCGCGAAGTCGGTCCCCGGATGAGTCGCCAGCACCAGCCGCACGGCGTAGTCGCGCAGCGCGTCGGTGACCACGACTTTGTCCAGTGTCTTGCGCAGCGTCATGATCCGGTCACCGTCGATGATCTTGGGGATCTCGATGGCGGTCTTCAGGATCGTCCGGCTGACGACTTCGTTCAGCTCGTCCCGGTTCAGGAACGGCACGACGACCTTGAACATGAAGCGGTCGAGCTGCGCTTCGGGGAGCGGATACGTCCCCTCCTGCTCGATCGGGTTCTGCGTGGCCAGCACGAAGAACGGTTCCTTCAATTGGTGAATGGTGCCGCTGGTGGTGACCGAGTGTTCCTGCATGGTTTCCAGCAGTGCCGACTGCGTCTTGGGCGACGCGCGGTTGATTTCGTCCGCCAGCAGAAGCTGCGTGAAGATCGGCCCCTTGCGGAACTCGAACCGGTACTTGCCGTGATCGTCGCTCGACATGACGCTCGTCCCGATGATGTCGGCCGGCATCAGGTCGGGGGTGAACTGGATGCGGCGGAAGTCGAGTTCGAGCACGCGCGACAGCGCCTTGACGAGCTCGGTCTTGCCGAGTCCCGGCACACCCTCCAGCAGCACGTTGCCGCCGCAGAAGATCGCCGTCAGCGTTGCTTCGATGGTGCGGTCCTGGCCGACCATCACGCGCCCGACAGCCTGGCGCACGGCGGCAAACTCGCGGCGAAACTGCTGGGCTTCGGCTTCCAGCATCTCGGCGTCAATGATTTCAACGGGGGCTTCGGCAAGGCTCATGTTCGGGCTCCGGTCTCACAAGTGATGTCAGTGTTGCGTCTGTTCGTCCTGCCGGCGCTTCAGCGCCAGCAGCTTTTCGATCGTCGAGGAGGAGGTGGAGGACGGGGACTCGGCGTTCTCTTCCGGGGATTCGGACACGTCGGACGGCGCGGTCGCGGCCGTCTGTTTCTTCGGCGAGGTTGGCCGCGGCGCGGGGGACCAGATTTGAATCAGCAACCGGGCTGTTCCCTTGGTGGTGAGGGCCGAGCTGACCCACTGCTTGGTCTTCATCAGAGCCACCATCGTCGGTGTCGCGGGGGCCAGCGGCGGATGCATCGCGTCCCGCCAGAGGCCGGCCACATCGACCCGCAGATGCCGCAGCGCCGCGTCGATCGGAACCAGCAGCGCCAGGGCAATCAGGAACCAATCGAAGCTTGCGTGTGAAGTCTGTTTGAACGAACGCTGCTGAGCGTACACGGCGTCCCGTACCGGATTGCCGGACAGCATGCGTCCGCCGGTCTGATCGGCGATCTCCTGCAACACCTGGCGGTTCGAATGAAACTGCAGGTGCTCGGGCGTGTAGGTCACGATCGACCCAAATGACCCCGTGGCCAATTCGCGCCGATCGCCCCCCGTTCCCTGTGCGGAGACGTGATACCAGCCATGTCCCCACATCGGCACGGTGGCCCGGTAACTCCGCGGGGCAACCTGCTTGAGCGCGACGGTCTTGGACTGCTGATCCGGTCCCGACAACGTCGCCTGGATCGTCAGCGCCGACTCCGCGGGATGAACATCCTCCACTTCGATGACCGCATCACGACCGGACGCGAAGGTCGACAGCCGCAGGTGCGCCGGACGGCTGATTCCGGTGATCAATTGATCCACGAACTGCGGATAGCGATCCCACTCGCGCCAGTCGGCACCCCAGTTCGAGCCGAGGTCGGACATGAACGCCGCCGTCTTGCCGAAGCCCCGCTGCCAAACGACGAGGATCGGATCGACCGCGTCGGTATCTGCGGCAAAGGGCGGACCGTTCAAAATCCGCAGCGCCGGAACGCCCTTGGCGGTGGTGATGACATATCCCTTCAACGTTGGCAGTTCGCCCAGCCCATCGATCACCGGTGAAGGAATTCCAACGGTCGTGGCGAAGACCCTGTCCTGCAACACGCTGCGCTTAAGCGACATCGCTTCGTTGGTGAAGATCGCCGGAAGCTTTGAGATGTCATCGGTGCGGTAGAAGCGGCCTCCGGTTTCATCGGCGACGTTCTTCATCAGCGTTACATTTCGCATCCTCCAGACGTCCCGTCCCTCGCCGGCGAAGGCACACACCGCCGACACCGTGATCTTCGCGTCAACGAACCGCTGGATCAGTGGGAGAGACGCCGGAAGCGGTTCTCCGTCCGAGACGATGATCATGTGCCGCCGGGTGGCGTTGGTCCACTTCAGTCCATTGAGCCCCATCTCCATTGTTCTGTCAAAACTGCGCAGACTTGCGATCGATGCACCGGTGATGATCCGGACCACTTCGTCGTGCTTCGACGCGGGAGTCATCTCGACCAACCACACTTCACCCTTCTCGGTGCAGGCGATCACTCCCACGTCATCGTCCGGCGCGAGCGCCTTGATGACCTGTGTGGTGAGTTCCTTGCCCAAGGACTTTCCTCCGGGAAAATGCCTCGTATCAAGAATGATGACCAATCCTCCCTTTGGCTGCGTCTTGGAGGCGACCTGCATCGACACCGGCAGGATCTCTTCGATGACGGTGCGCTGATAGCCGCCGGGACCAAAGCTGTTCGGGCCGCCGGTCATCAGGAAACCAACGCCGTGATTGACCACGGCATCGCGCACGGCCTCAAGCTGCTGAGAACCGAATTCATAGCGAGAGACGTTGCAAAAGACGATCGCGCTGAAGTGTTCGAGTGAGTCGGCGGCGTTGGGGAATCGGTCGCTGTCGACGACATCCACTTCGCGCCCGCCGTCATGAACCGCCTGCTTCAAGTGTTCCCATTCGTGAAAGCCGTCGCGATCGCTCCCGGCACTCGTCACGAGCAGCACCCGTCCCCGGCCTTCCACGAACATGTCGTTCGCGACGGTGTTGTTTTGCACCCGGCCGTCTTGGGCCTGCGGCACTTCGATGGTGGCGGTGTATTCGTGGTGGCCGGTCGACCGAACCGGCAGCGGAACCGTCAATCGATTCCGTCCCGCCTGGTAGTCGACCTGCCGCTCGTCGATCACGTCGCCGTTGTCACGCAGCACCAGTTTCCCCCGGCCACCGCCGAGCGCTGACAGGGTCACCACCGCTTCCAATGTTTCACCCAACCCGGCCCGCCGCGGCAGATCGAGTCCCTCCAGCCAGACTTCGTGGTCGTACGAGTATTCAACCGGCAGCACGTCGACGGCGATGCGACGCGACTTGAGTTCAGCAAGAACGCCGGACAGATCCCCGTCGGTCTGCACGCCGTCGCTGACCAGCACGATGCGCCCCTGCACGTCTTCGCCGATCATCGCGGCGCACATCGCGAGCGCCCGTTCCAGATTCGTCGCACCCCGGTCGACCTGCGATTTGACAGCGTCGAACGGAAAGTTCCGGGCGGGCGGAAGCTCCACCGCCGGAACCCTGCCGAAGACAATCAGACCCTGCTGTTCATCGGCTTCTTTGGCGGGATGCCGCAGATGTTGTTGAACCGTGTCGGTGATGTAGGTGACGGACTGGTCCGAACCGCTCATCGAATCGCTGACATCCAGCGCGAAGACAACCGACAACGGAACCCTCGACCGGACCGAGTGGGACTCGACCGTCACCGCCAGTCCAAGCAGCAAAAGCAGGACAAGCAGCGCCATGCTTCGGTGCCGTGTCGGCGATCCGTTGGCGATGCTCATGTTGAGGCTCCAATCTCGGGTGGATTCAGGCGGCACATTGAGGCATTAGAACCATGTGCTTAACTCAATGGACGCGGCTTCCTACTTCTCTTCATCGCGCTTGCGCTTCAGCGCCAGCAGTCGTTCGGTGGTGGATGTGGGGGAACCGGCGTTGGCCTGCGGGGCGGGTGGTTCGGCCGGTGCCGCGGGTTTGGCGGCCGTTGACGGCTTGGATGATGTCGATCGTGGTGGTGCGGTCCCCGAGTGGGCGGGGAGCGGGCGTTCTGCGCGTTTTGATTTGAGGGCCGCACTGACCGTGTTCTTGGTTTGCAACAATGCTCCCATCGTGGCCGATGACGGGGCGCGGCGTTTCAGTGTGAGCGCCTTCCAGATGCCGACCACGTCGATCTGGATGCGGCGGATCGCCACGTCGAGCGGGATCAGGATCGCGAGGGCGATCAGGAACCAGTCGAAGACCGGTTTCGAGCTGCGCTTCGGGGCGCGGTTGTGGGTGTAAACGAGATCCTTCGCCGGATCGCCGGTCAGCACGCGACCGCCGGTGCGATGGGCGATCTCCTCCAGCGCCTGCCGGTTCGAGCGGAACCGCAGGTATTCGGGCGAGTACGACACGATGAAGCCGCCGAACGCCATGTCCTTCCGGTCCCCGCTCGTCCCCTGCGCGGTGGCGTGATACCGGCCGTCGCCCCACAACGGCACGGTGCCCTGATAGCGCCGCGGTCCGACCTGCTTGAGCGTGACGCTCTCGGATTTCTGGTTCGGTCCCGACAACCGCGTCTGAATCTCCAGGAACGCCTCGTCCTGATGGAAATCTTCGACGACGATGACCGCCTCACCGCCGGACGTGTGCGTCGACATTCGCATGTGTCCGTCTTTCTTCACGCGGCTGATGTCGGTCATCAACTGTTTGACGAACGGGCGGAAGCGTTCCCATTTCTGCCAGTTCACGCCAGTTCGTGCTGAGGTCGGAGGTGAACGCGGCAGTCTTGCCCAGGCCGTGCTGCCAGACCGAGAGGATCGGATCGAGCGAGTCGGATTCCTCGGCATCGGGCGGTCCGTTCAGGATCTGCATCGCCGGGTGCCCCTTGCCGGTGGTGATGACGTAGCCCTTCAGTTCCGGCATCCCTTCGAGTCCCTTGATCACGGGGGACGGGAACCCGATCGACGGGACGAAGACCTTGTTCTGCAGCAGGCTGCGTTTGAGCGTCTTGGATTCCTTGATGAAGATCGCGGGAAGCTTCGAGGGATCGTCGGTGCGGTAGTACCGGCCGCCGGTCAGGGAGGCGACCGACTGCAGCTTTTGAACTTCGTTGCCACCGTGCGGCTGGATCGCCACCAGCGACACGCTGACTTGGGCATCGTTGAAGTCCTGGATCAGCTTCGGTGTGGGAAGCTGCGGGTCGCCGTCGGAGATGATGATCATGTGCTTGGTGGCGGCGTCGCTTTTCAGCAGCCCCTTCAGCCCCATCTGCATCGTGTTCTGAAAGCTGGGCATGTCGCCGATCATGGCCCCGTTGATGATCGGGACCAGTTCCTCGTACTTGGCGGCGGGGGTCAGTTCGAACAGCCACTCCTCACCCTTCTCGGTGTAGGCCAGCACGCCGACCTCATCCTGCGCGCCGAGCACCTTGATCGCCTGCTTGGTTATCCGTTTGCCCCACGTGTTCCCCTCGGCAAATTCGCATGTGTGCAGGACGATGACCAGTGCCCCCTTGGGCAGCACCTTCTTCTGGCTGATGTCCATTGAGACCGGCAGGATCTCTTCAATGACGGTGTGATGATAGCCGCCAGGCCCAAAACTGTTCGGCCCGCCGACCATCAGGAAACCCGCACCCATGTTGTAGACGGCGTCGCGCACGGCCTGAAGCTGGATGGCGCTGAATTCGTCGTGCGCCACATTGCAGAAGATGATCGCATCGTAGGATGTCAGCGAGATCACGTTGTCGGGCAGTT
>JAYTIB010000136.1:0-6193 GCA_043732205.1 Schlesneria sp.
CCAAAGCCATCCTTGGGAAACTCATACCCGTGACTGCGCACGCCAAAGTGAACCATCTGCCCGAGCAGTTCCGGATCACGCAACGCGACATATCCCGCCGAGTCCGTCACGAAGCGCGTGTCATGCACGGTCCGCAATTCCACCAGCGGCACACCCCGGCCCGTCTGCTCGTCGACGACTTGAATCTGAAACACTCCCGGCGGCGCGGCGGAAAGAGATGGCGGCGAAAGCAGCAGCAACAACACCGCATTCAACCCGAGAAGTCTCGTCATGGTTCCCCGCACACTCGGCAACCCAAGCGGTTACGCAATCAGCTCACCACCGCACAGTGACAGGATCGTGTTGAGAAACGCCTTCAACTCGGGACAGGCATTCGCTGCGTCGAGAAGGTCATTCTGTTGTGGCTCCAGAATACGTGCAGCATCTCGTTGCTTGCTGTAGCACCTGCCGGCACCTCGACGAAAGACATCTTCGATTCGCTTGGAGGGCGGCTTGGTGTGATTGACAGATTCTGGGTTCCCTGACGGATGAGCTGCATTGGGATGCCGAGCAAGTTCCCGGATCGTTCGCCAAAACGGTAAAAGCCACGCTTCAAAGTCATGCTGCGCCGCGTGCGGATAGAAACTTGAGTTTCCGCCGACCCACTGTTTCATCTGTTCTCTGGCTTCTCTCGCAGTTTGCCAGCCCTGAGTCGGAGGATAGACATCAACCAGGGCAATCACGGCATCTGCCAGCAGCGGCTTCCCAAAACACAACTCGACTTCTCGTCGAAGTTTCTCTCGCTTGGGCAGCGGACCATCAAATGGTTTGAAGTGGAGAGTCGGCATCTTTCCAGCAAGCCGTGACAATAAAAAACGAAGCAGCGCCGGTTTGAAGGCCCTTTCGGTCTGCCCTTCCACGAACACCACGATCTTCAAGATGCGCGGCCCCCCATCACTCCCATCTGCCACACTTGATCTAGGGTGTAATCTTCAAGCCAGTGTTGGAGGTCGAGTGCATCACCCCAAGTGAACTTGGCCGCACCCTCTTCGAGATCACAGACCATGACCTCTTCCGGCTTCAAGAATCGAATCAGCCGGTCCGAGTGAGTGGCAACAATGAGCTGCGTTCGTTGAGACGCCTCACGCATCAAATCAACTAGGAGTGACAGCAATTCGGGATGCAGACTCACTTCAGGCTCGTCAATCAACGTCACGGCAGGCAGGTCGCGACTGAGCAACAACGCTGTCAGCCAGAGAAAGCGAAGAGTCCCTTCCGAAAGCTGGTGCATATAGATCGGCTGAGTGAACTGGCGGTCCTTCCATGCGAGCGCCAACATCCCCGCAGCGACCGGAGGGAACTCCAACCGCTCGAAGTCCGGAAAGGCTGCGCGGAGCGTGTCTTCGACGACTTCAAAGCGGTCGCGATCGGTTTCCCGCAGTGAATACAAGCACGCAATCAGCGCCTCCCCTTGTTCGCCCGGAAGGGTGGATGGTCGAACAGACTGCGGGAGTCGTACCTGCGATAACTCGAACGGGCGTGCGAAACACATTGATGAGAGAAGATCTCGGATGAAGCGCCCTTCATCATCCGACCGGGCCGACAACTTGGACTCTGACCGTTCCAAGAACTTTATCTTCGTGTTGCGAAAGAGAGCGAGCAGGGTTTGTTTCGCTTCTTCCACGCGATAGCCAATGCCGTTCGGAAAAATACGGAGCAAATATTCACTTTCCGCTGGCGTGCCATCTTGTTGAACTCGCTTTGCGAACTCCACCTGGAATTCGAGAACCGCGGTTTTCGGACCCGTGGGCCGGGGACGAGTTAGTATCTCGTTCAACCCACCAAGCAACGACAAGGTGTCGCCAAGTTTTCCTTCTGCGGACTTGGCCAAAAGCCGCCAAGCATCTAACAGCGACGTCTTCCCGCACCCGTTCGCGCCGATCATGACCATCAGAGGTCGCAGGGCGAGTTTCACATCAACCAAACGGCGGAAGCCTTGAATGTGGATCGACTCAAACTGGCTCATGTGGGCTCCCCCTGTGACAGAGTGGCGTGATCGACGAGACAGCCGAAGATAAGGCAGCTAACCCCGTGGCGTTCGCACAACCTCAAGAAGTCTTTGAAGTCGGGATGAAGTTCGATCATGGCCCCACATTGCCTGTCGGAGGAATTCGATCGCGTTCAAACGGGCCTCGTAGGACTGGCCCCGCCAATACTCCGCCTGGTCGTCGTCGGCATGAGTTCCCACTGACAACGCGGTGCGGTCGAGGTGCGTGGTTTCGAGAAGTCGGTTCATTTCGAGTGGACCTTCCGAACGTGATTCTACCGGACGCGGCCGGATGACAAGCCCATCAACACGATCACTTCGGCGCGTCGACCTTGATGTGCAAGTCCCGCAGTTGCCGCTGATCGACGGTGGTCGGGGCACCGGTCAGCATGTCGCTGGCCTTTTGGGTCTTGGGGAAGGCGATCACGTCGCGGATGTTGTCGGAGGCGAGGAACATCATCACCCAGCGGTCCAGGCCCAGGGCGACGCCGGCGTGCGGCGGAGCTCCGTAGCGGAGGGCTTCGAGGAGGAAGCCGAAGCGGGCTTCGGCCTCTTCGTTGGAGATGCCGAGCAGGTTGAAGATCTTCTGTTGGACGCTCGGATCGTGGATGCGGACGCTGCCGCTGGCCGCTTCGTAGCCGTTGCAGATGAGGTCGTACGACTGGGCCCGCACCCGGCCGGGATCGGTGTCGAGCAGCGGGAGGTCTTCGTCAACCGGCTGGCAGAACGGATGATGCTCGGCGTCCCAGCGTTTCTCTTCGTCATTCCATTGGAACATCGGGAAGTCGCAGACCCACGCGATCTTGAGTTCCTGCGGATCGAAGAGGTTCAGTTCGCGAGCGAGCCGGTTGCGGAGGGCCGACAGCGCAGCACTGCTCACTTTGAACGTGTCGGCGACGCAGAAGAGGAGGTCGCCCGGCTGGGCATCCAGACGCGCGATGATCGCCTGTTGGTGATCGGCACTGAAGAACTTGGCGATGGGTGAATCGAGTTCCCCGTCCTTCACTCGGAAGAAGGCGAGGCCCTTCGCACCGTACTGCTTGACGAACTCGGTCAGTTCGTCGATCTGTTTGCGGCTGTATTTCTCGGCCGCCTGAGAGACGCGGATGCCGCGCACGCGGCCGCCGTTTTCGATCGTCGACTTGAAGACGCCGAAGTCGCACGCGCCGGCGATGTCGCCGAGGCACTTCAATTCGAGATCGAAACGCAGGTCGGGCTTGTCGCTGCCGAAGCGCTCCATCACTTCGCGATGCGTGAGCCTTGGCAGGGGGAGTTGAAGCTCGGCCCCGCGCAGATCCTTCACGAGCCGCGCCATCAGGCCGTCGATGGTGCTGAGGATGTCCTCCTGTTGGACGAAGGCCATCTCAACGTCGATCTGCGTGAACTCGGGCTGCCGGTCGGCGCGCAGGTCTTCGTCGCGGAAGCATTTTGCGAGTTGAAAGTACCGGTCGTAGCCGGCCACCATCAGGATCTGCTTGTAGATCTGTGGTGATTGCGGCAGCGCGTAGAAGCAGCCCTCATGAACGCGGCTTGGGACGAGATAGTCCCGCGCCCCCTCGGGCGTGCTGCGGCCGAGCATCGGCGTTTCGATTTCGAGGAAGTTGTTCTCGTCGAAGTAATCGCGCGTCGCCTTGGACAGCTTGTGTCTCAGGATCAAAGCCTGCTGGACCGCGGGTCGCCTGAGGTCGATGAACCGGTACTTCAACCGCAGTTCTTCGTTCGGCAGATCGGGCTGCGTCGGGAAAAACGGCGGCGTCTTGCTCTTGTTGAGGACTTCCAAGTCGCGCCCGCGGACGTCGATCTCGCCGGTCGCCAGTTTGAGGTTCTGCATGTCGGCGGGACGGGCCACCACTTCGCCGGTCACCCGGATCACGTCCTCGTTGCGGAGTGAGCGGGCCAGTTCGTGCAGGTCGTGATGGGCCGGATTGAACACGACCTGCGTCAGGCCGTAGCGATCCCGCAGGTCGATGAAGACCAAGCCGCCAAAGTCGCGGTAGGTGTCGACCCAGCCACACACCGTCACCGATTGTCCCACATGGGCCGACCGCAATTCGCCGCAGGTATGAGTCCGAAGCACCGCTGTATCCTTGATCGAAGAAGTCCGCCAAAAACAAACCGGCCGACCAACACCAGACAAGCGGCGAGCGGCCGGGGTTCGACGCGGCGATTATAGAAGCCGCTGGAAGCATGGGGAAGCGGCGGTCAAAAATGTCAATTCCACCATTTGCCCGTGCTGGCTTGCGGAATCAATCTGCGTCAGAGGGGAAGATGGAGAACGCGGTTCCGCAATTCTTCGGCTTCGGCCAATTCCGCGACGAATGTCAGGTCTCGAACCGTTTGACCGATGGTGATTTCGCGTTGGTGAGCGTAAATGACTCCCGCGAACTCGCGTTGCTTGGACTGACGGTCGGTTGCGATCACCAACAGATCGACATCCTGGCTGAACAAGACGCGGTTCAACCGCGTCGCGCGGTCGAGCAACTCCGAGTCATCCAGTTCCGCCGCGCCGTCTTCCTGAGCCGTCAGGACGTCGATGCCCGCCAGACGCAACCCGCGAGTCACGGCGGCTCGGACATGCACGTCCATGTAGGAGGCGATGCTCAAGGCAATCGCCCGAGCTGCCGCATTCGGGAGACGAACGGTGATTCACCCGCCGCCCGGCGCAATGATTCCACTTCGCCAAGCTGACGCTGGATCTCCGCATCCATCTGTTCCTGGTGTTCGTAGTAGTGGGAAAACGCGGCGTGAATCTGAGCCAGTGACAGATGCTTGTAATGCTCGACAAAAATCTCTTCGGCGCTGAGACCATGTGCCAGTTTGTCGAGCACGACCTCCACGACCTTCACGTTGGTGTCGTCAATCCATGCGACTCCATGCTCGTCGAGCCAAATGTGTGAAGATTGGACGACCGCTGACATGGCAGATCCCTTCGTGCAATCAGTGTGTTTCAACCAGTCAGGCCAGACAGAGCGCCAGTGCTGTCGCCCAGGAATGGAACCTTGACGTCGACCCGCTCCAGCATCGACAGCCACAGGTTGCTGACCGGCGTCTCTTTTGGATAGACGATGTGACGGCCGGTCTGAATCGTGCCGCCCCCCTTGCCGGCCAGCAGGATTGGCAGATCGTCGTGGTTGTGGGCGTTGCCGTCTGAGTTCGCGCTGCCATAAGCGATCATGCAGTGATCCAGCAACGTTCCCTCCCCTTCGGGAACCGACTTCAGCTTTTGCAGCAGGTACGCGAGCTGGGTCACGTGGAACTTGTTGATCTCGCGGATCTTTTCCTTCTTCTTCGCGTCGTTGCCGTGGTGGGACAGATCGTGATGTCCCTCGGAGACACCGGCGAACGGATACGATCGGTTGCTCCCTTCATTCGTGAAGACGAACGTGCTGACGCGGGTGACGTCGGCTTGGAAGGCCAGGACCAGCAGGTCGCACATCAGCTTCAGGTGGTCGGGGAATTCCTTGGGAACACCTGCCGGGACCGGATAGTCCGGGGCCTTCACTTCGGGCAGGTGCGTCGCGCGTTCGATCCGTTGTTCGATGTCGCGAATCGACGAGAAGTACTCGTCCAGCTTTCGCTGATCGTTCTTGCCGAGTCGGGCCTGCAGGTCGCGGGAATCGTCGCGGACAAAGTCGAGCACGCTCTTGCGCAGCGCGTCACGCTTGGCCCGATCCGCATTGGCACCCGAGCCGAACAGTCGCTCGAAGACCAGCTTCGGGTTCACTTCCTTGGGGAGCGGCTGTGTTGCCGAGCGCCACGACATGGTCGACGAGTAGACGCAGCTATAGCCCGAATCGCAGTTCCCGGCCATCGCCCCCGCCTCGCAGCCGATCTCCAGCGACGCGAGACGCGTCTGGTCGCCGATGCGCGAGGCCGCGACTTGATCGACCGAGATGCCGTTGCGGATGTCGGTGCCGTCGGTCTTGACGGGATGAGCTCCGGTCAGGAACGCGGCCAGCGCGCGGGCATGATCGCCGCCGCCATCACCGTGAGGACGAGCCCCGTCGGCCGTGAGACCCGTCAGGATCGAGAAGTCATCCTTCACCGCTGCCAGTGGCTCCAAGATCGGCGTCAATTCGAAGCCGGTTCCCTCGGACTTCGGTTTCCAGTCGGCCATGTTGATGCCGTTGGGAACGTACAGAAACGCCATCCGATTGGGAGCGGTGG
>JAYTIB010000137.1:0-6185 GCA_043732205.1 Schlesneria sp.
GTTCGGCGGATTGTCGTGACCGTTCTCTCCAACGACGGCCGATTCCGATTCCAGCTTCGCACCGTTTTCGTCGAGATGAAACCGGATCACCTGTCGCGCGTCGTAACAGTACAGCCCCTTCAGCGAACTGTTTTGGAAGTCGCGTCCGATCAGTTCATCAAATCTGCGTTCGATGTTGGTGGACATAACGGGCACGATCAGTGTTTCACCGGCGACGAGCGAGAATCGCGAATGCCGGGGATGAGGCTTGGCCGAGCGTTGGCGGACCGCGGCGATGGTTTCCCCGAGAGATTTCTCGTGTGGAATCTTGGCCAACACGATTTCGTCACGACCGCCGCGCGGGATCAGTTTGACGATGAAGTCGTCGTCGGAGACATAGTCGAGCACTCTCACCTGGTCCAGAATCTGAACGTGACGCGCATCGTGTCCATCGATCTTGACGAGTCCAAAGCTGGCCACCTTCGATCCCTTGAACGACAAGCGTTGTTCGAGGCGGTCGAAGCTCACGAGGAACGGGAGATCCTTCTTGAGGAACCCGTAGGCGACGAAGTCCTTTTCCACGGTTCGGTCGAGTCGCGCCGATTTGAAGCTGGGAAACTTCTGTTTCAACTCTTTCAGGATTATCGGGACGACGGTCTTTCCGGGTCCCCCGTGTGCCACATAGCTTTGTGGGGACAGATTGCTTGTTACGAAGGCATGCGCGTTCAATTGAGTTGCCAAAGATGGATCGCCCTTCAGTACGAGCGGCTCGTCACCCACGAACTCGCGTGCCTGGTCCCACGCCATTTGAAATGTCGAACAATAGAGGACGTTTTTGTTGTCCACGATTTCACGATCCACGACAGGCCAGACTTCGGTCTGCTTCAAGTCGGCTGCCGAACGAGGTTCGGGGAAATCGTGTTCCGCGATCTCCGTGGAATCGGGCCAACCGACTCCGGGGTAGGGGGCACCGCCATTGATCGACGTTAATGACCTCAAGATTTTCGGATCAATCTTGGAACGGAGAAACCTCACATGCCCGTCAGCCATCGCGACGTGCATACCATCATCATCCTGACCAGAAGCATGGGGCGGAATTGTTCCGGGGCTGGCCTGAAGCCAGGCCATGGCTTCGGTTCGCGACAGGTCGCGCGGTTCCATCCAACTCACTCGGGGAACGACCGCCTCGACGACCTGAATCGTATTTGATGAACCGTCATGAATGTCACTGATCTTGATGACATATTGTTCCGGCCAGGCGGTTGCCCGATCGACGATTGCGAAATAGTTCGTCCGCGCCCTCGACGCATCGGCCGCTGACGGGCAGGTATAAATCTCCAGTGATCGCTCGGACAATGGTTTGTTGTGCGGGCTGTTCCACGGTTCGTCCCAACGAATCTGACCGTACAGTTCGTCCTCGCCGAGATAGGGAAGGATCAGTGATCGCCAACTGTGAAGCTTCTCACCGCTGGCACCAATGGTGTAGGCCGGGGGGAACGAGCCGTATTCGTCGTGGTACTGATGCAGGGCATTGCCGATCTGCCTCAGATGGCCTTTGCAGTTGGAGCGTCTGGCCGCCGAAATCGCTTGTTTCACTGTTGGTATCAGAATAAGTGTCAATACAACGATGATGCTCAGCATCACCGCCAATTCCATCCGCGTTGGTCGCCACCGGGGCTTGGATTTGCGGGAGTTCGGCATTGATTGGGGGAGGTCACTCATCAAACTACCCTTGGTGGTTCACTCTGCCGGAAAGAACGGGAACAGTTGTTTCCATTCGGCGGCCGTTGGTTTCCGACCGTACTCGCACAGTTCAAACGCTTCGGCGTATTTGACGGCCTTTCCCTTTTCGTCGCCGTACAGCCGGACCAAGTCGTCGCGATGGCGGTCTGCTTCGCCTGACTGCCGACCGTGCCAGCGCTGCTTCAGCCACGCCTTCCGACCGGCGACATCGTTGGCCGGCGGGACCGAGCGCACGAACTCTTCGCTCCCATTGGCTCCCCCTTCGTAGACCTGTGATCCGAGTTCGTGCAGCGCTTCCACCTTGGCGTCGAACACGTCGTCCACCGCCACGACCATGTCCGGCTTGAACGGGTATGGCTTCAGGAATCCGTCGCTGGAGTACATGAACACCGGGTTCTTTGTGAGGGGCGGAGTGTCGGGGCAAAAGAACGGGACCGTGACCATGAAGGCCGCGTCCTGCACCAGGATACCGACGTAACGATGGTCCGGGTGATAGTCCCAGGGGCGGTGCGAAATCACGATGTCCGCCTTCCATTCGCGGATGACCTTCGTGATCAGGCGGCGGTTTTCGAGCGTCGGCTCCAGTTCGCCATCGTGAATGTCCAGCACCTGCGACGTCACACCGAGCTTCTTCGCGACGGCAGCCGATTCCGCGGCACGGCGTTGGGCGAGCGGTCCACCCGCCATCTGCCAGTGCCCGATGTCGCCGTTCGTGACCGAACAGAGTTTCACATGATGACCGAGCTTCGCCCACTTGGCCGCCGTGCCGCCCGCCTTGAACTCCGCATCATCGGGATGAGCTCCGAAGACGACGATCCGCAGCTTGCCGTCCTCCGGTGGCGCGCCGTCCTTGGCCGACACCGCCACGCCGCGAAACAGCAGGCTGAAAACCGTCAGCCACAGAACAACAATTCTCCGACGTTGGACAGACATCACGGCATTGTCGAACATGGCAGGTTCCTCAAGAAGAAGTGACGGCGAGGTTCACAGCGACGAGGATATTAACCGATACGGTGGTCTACTGTAGTCCCGCCGCTCCGCCGGCGGGACGTCCGGTTGGCGGAGCGACCGGACTACAGTATCGTCACCCCCAAATCCGAAGGCTGACGACGTACTTGGTTTCGTCTTTGAACTCGCTCGCGCACAATGAGCCCGCCTGTTCCCTTCAGACTTCGGTTCATTCTGCGTTTGGGCTCATTCTGCGGAGGATTTCATGCGACATCGGGTTGTCTGTCTCGGTGGTGTGATGATCACGATGTCGTTGTTGCTTGGCGTGGCAAGCGCCGCCGAAGACCTCGCGGCGACGATCGGCAAGCTCGACGGGACTGTGGCGACGGCCGACGAAAAGGAATCGCTCGCGAGCCAGGTGCGGGACAACCTGCGGGTTCGGATGCAGCAGGCCAATGACCGGAGCACCGCCGAATGGCAGACGGTTCGCTCGCGCGAAGATTGGGAACGGCTGCGACACGGCAAGCTGGCCGCGTTGCGGGCCTCCCTGGGCGCGTGGCCCGGCCGGCCGCCGCTCTTCAACATCCTGACCACGAGCGAGATTTCCGGAGACGGCTTCCGGATCAAGAACACGCTGTTTGAAAGCCGGCCCGGTTGGTGGGTCTCCGCGAATCTGTATGTTCCGGAAACGCCGCGTGATTCGATGCCGGGAATCGTGATCTGCCACGCGCATCACACTCCGAAGCAACATGGCGAACTGCAAGACATGGGGATGACGTGGGCTCGCGCGGGCTGCTGCGTCCTGGTCCTGGATCAGGTCGGGCACGGCGAGCGGCGGCAGCATCCGTTCGAGACTGCCGCCGATTACCCGAAGCCGTTCGGCGTCGGCCGGCAGGACTATTACTTCCGCTACGACAACGCGATCCAACTGCACCTTGTCGGCGAGAGTCTCGTCGGTTGGATGGCGTGGGACATGATGCGCGGGGTCGACCTGCTGCTCAAGCTGAAGGGGATCGACCCGCAGAGGATCATGTTGCTCGGTTCGGTCGCGGGAGGCGGAGATCCCGCCGCGGTGACCGGCGCACTCGATGAACGGATCGCCGCCGTGGTCCCCTTCAACTTTGGCGGACCGCAGCCTGAAACACGGTTCCCGCTGCCCGACGACATCGAACGCTCGTTCCATTACGCGGGGAGCGGCGGGTGGGAGTCGACGCGCAACCTGCAACTCTCCGCGCGAGACGGCTTCCTGCCGTGGATGATCGTCGGCGGCATCGCACCGCGCCGGCTGGTCTATGCCCATGAATTCAACTGGGACCAGGAGCGCGATCCCGTCTGGAAGCGTTTGCAAACAATCTACGGCTTCTACGAGAAGCCCGAGTTCCTGTCGTTTACTCACGGTCGCGGAGAAGTTACCGGGAAGTCACCGCAGGACACGCACTGCACTCACATCGGGCGGACGCATCGCGTCAGGATTCATGAAGCGTTTCGAAAATGGTTCGGCATCAACGTGACTCCCGAGTCCGAATTCAGCGCTCGCGTTCCATCCGATCGGCTCCGTTGTTGGACCGACGAATTGAAGCAGGCCCATCGCCCGAAGTCGCTCGCCATGATGACGACAGAACTCGCGGATGTGCAGGTGGCCAAGATTCGTTTGGCGAAGCAGCCGGGCTCCGCTGAACAGCGTCGGTTGGACATGCAGACCAGTTGGGACAAACTGCTCGGCGGTGTCACTCCCGAACGATTGAAGGAAGCCCACCAGCGCGTCTCGGAATCGCCCGCACCGGCGCGCGTCGAACGGTGGATGCTGACCGCCGAATCGGGCATCCGGATTCCCTGCGTGGTGCTCAAGCCCGAGAAGATTGACCGCCACAAACCGATGATTCTGGCGATCTGTTCTCAGGGGAAGAATCGCCTGCTGAAGGAGCGCGCCACCGAGATCGCGGCGCTCGTCGAGGGTGGTGCGACCGTCTGCCTGATCGACCCGCGCGGTCTCGGTGAATCGAAACTGGGCGACGGACATACGCGCCGCAGTTCGGCAACGTCGCATTCGTCGACCGGTCTGATGCTCGGCAGCCCGCTGCTGGGTGAGCAACTGCGCGATGTACGGCTCGCTCTCACATGGCTCCGGCGGCGTTCCGACGGTGGGTTCCGACCACTCGTAGTGTGGGGAGAATCGCTCGTTCCACCCAACCCGGCCGATGCGTCGTTCCACACACCGCGCGACGACGACGATGCGCTCCCCGCCGCCTCAGAACCGCAGGCTCCGCTGCTGGCGCTGCTCGCCGGACTCTTCGAGGATGACCTGGATGCCGTCTACACCGTGGGCGGCCTCGTGAGTTGGCGTTCGCTGCTGGCCAGCCATCTCGTCCTGACCGCCCACGACGTCATCGTCCCCGGTGTCCTCAGTGCCGGCGACCTGTCCGATGTCGTCGTCGTCCAACAACCAAGCACACGGATTCGGATGGAGGCTCTCGTCGATGGTTGGAACCGGTTGGCAACGGATGACGCAATGGTGCCACTCCGGAGTGCCGCGCCGAAGGGCTCGTTCGAAGCCAGTCGTGAGGGCATCGTTCCGTGGGTGTTCGAACAGTAGCCGGATTTTTGATTCCAGCACCCATATTTCCGAGCGGGGGACGTAAGCCCCCAAGTTGCGCCGGTTGCGAAAATCGACCGAGAAGCCGTGTGTCAATCAGCCGGAACGCGCTAGCGTCCGGTTCTTGTGGGAACCGTGGGCTAGCGCCCAATGGCACTTCCTTTACTAACCCGAAGCGTAAGCGAGCGCGAGCGCAAGAGGCGTTCCCCTTTGTTTCCCTCGCTTACGCTTCGGGTTACTTGGCTAAAGTAAGTGCCATTGGGCTAGCGCCCTGCGGCTGATGAATGATGCGGCGTGGCGCGAACGGAAATTGATGCCGGGATTCGTCTGATCGACTGAAGCGATTGAATCGGTTGTGCCGATAATTCCGACTGCGGGGATCGCCGCGTCAATGTGCTGACTGGACAACCGGAGGCGCACGGAGGCTCGCCGGAGCAACACCGTGGGTCTCTGTTTTTTCCAGTCTGCCACAGAACGACGCCAGGGAGGGTGCCATGCTGAAACCTCGGATCGATCGATTGTCGATCTTCCGCCCCATTTTTAAGCCGCTGCTCGTCTCCGCTGCCCTGTGGTTCGGCGTATCGTGGTCGTCGGCTCAGGAGATGCCGCACTCTTTGCTGCTGATCGCCAGCGATGAAACTCTCGACGACGCGCGACTGCCGGAACCTCTGGCCGCTTTCCCGCCACCGGTTCCAACAAACTCTCCGGCCGAACCGGGCGCCGTGGCTGTCAATGCCGGGATACTTACGGCGGACTTCCTTGGCAGCGAGGCCCCTGACGCGGGACCGCCTGCGCTTCCGGACAGCTTGGTCGCCGATCTGGTCAAGCGTCTGGCCGATGTCGAGAAGCAACTCAAAAAACGCGACGAGGCGGATGCGAAGAAGGCCGGCGAGTTCCCCACATTCAAGACGACCGGATTCCT
>JAYTIB010000138.1:0-15937 GCA_043732205.1 Schlesneria sp.
GACTACAGTAGTCCCGTCGCTCCGCCGACGGGACGAATCGCGACGTGATTTTTGGACAGGCGCTCAGTGTCGCAGCAGGAATTCGTTGGAGATCAACAGCGCATGCTGCAGGTCGTGGAAACCGGCGGCCCGATTGCTGGAACTGGCGAGATACTTGCGGACCAGTTCCCGTTCGGCGGTTGTCGGGCGGCGGCTGAGTGTCGACAGATAGACCAGTTCGACGAGCTCATCATCGGGCTTGTTGGCCGCGAGCCACTTGCCGAGATGGCTTTCGCCCGACTTGATCCCGTCGACGATGTCGCGGTTGTTCATCAGGTGAATGACTTGGCTGAGCGACGGATCGTCTTCGCGGGCGCATTCGCAGGTGACGTCGCGGACCGGTCGCGAGAAGGCTTTCAGGAAGGGATGCTCGATCGCCCCTTCGGACAACTCAATGGCTCGCGTTCCACGCGGATGGCCGGGAAACTCCTGCGGGATGCCGGTGACCGTTGTGATCGCGTCGAGCAGTTGCTCGGCACTCAGCATGCGGATCGAGTGGTTGGTGAAATAGGGGGCGGGACTGGCGGCGAACGGGGATTGCTTGGCGACCGGCTTCGAACTGATTTGATACGTGCTGGAGTTCAGCACCATCCGCAGCACCGGCTTGATCCGGTAGCCGCTCTTGACGAACTCGGCGGCGAGTTCGTCGAGCAGTTCCGGGTTCGACGGAGGGTTCGTGTCGCGGAAGTCGTCGACCGGTTCCACGATCCCCCGACCGAACAGGTGATACCAGACTCGGTTCACGGTCGACTTGGCGAAGTACGGGTTGTCCGGGCGCGTCAACCACGCGACCAGCTTCTCGCGCCGGTCATCGTCCGGACCCAACTCGCCCGCCGGTTCACCGAAGGCGATCGGCATCACGTTGATGTTCTTGGTGGGATGACGGACGTCGCCCCCCCGATCGAGATAGACGATCTCGTCGTCCACCATGAACTGCTTTCCCTTGAACTTCACGCGGGCGAAGTAGGCGGCGAGTCCGTAGTAATCGTCCTGAGTGATCGCTTCGAACGGATGATTGTGGCACTTCGCACAGCCGATGCGGACGCCGAGAAACAACTGCGCCATCGCTTCGGCCGCTTCATCCGGAGTGCGTGCGATGCGGTGAAAGTTGGCACCCGGTTTGTGCAGCGTGTTTCCGAGACTGGTCAGCGTTTCGCGGGCAAACTCATCGAACGGCCGGTCGTTGCGGAACCGGTCGACGAGATACCGATGGAAGCTGTGGACGCCCCGCTTGCTGATCGTCACATCGCTGCCGCGCATCAGGTCGGCCCATTTCAGAGCCCAGAACAGAGCGTAGTCGTCGCGCTCCAAAAGTTCGTCGATCAAGCGGGCTCGCTTATCGGGCGCAGTTGAATCGAGAAACTGTCGGGCGGCATCGGCAGTCGGCAGTGTGCCGGTCACGTCGAGATAGACTCGTCGCAGAAACGTTTCATCCCCCGCCAACTCAGCGGGCAGCAGTTGCAGGTCGCGCTGCTTGGCGAAGACGTGCCGATCGAGGGCGCTCGACGCCGCCGGCGATCGATAGGCGAACCCGGCATCGCGCTGGAGGTACGAGAGACGCACGCCCGTGATCCGATCGAGGTATCGCACGAGGAACGCGACTTCCGACGTCGCATGAAACTTCACCAAGCCACCGTTGCTGACTTCGGCCGTTTCCTTTTCGTTCGTTGAAAACACAGCGAGGTCGGTGACGTCTCGAATCGTGCCGTTGTCGAAGTGGGCTCGCGCGACCAATTGCTGTTCCGGGTGTCCCTCCGTAAGCCGTCGCAGTCCCGGCAGAACTTCCAAGCGGACCAGCTTCGGGGTCGCGACCGGTTTGACCGGCGGCTTCTGATTGCCGGCCGGCGGTGTCGGAACGAACGACGGACGGCAGCCGTTTTCAATCCAGGAGCGCAGCACTTGGTATTCGGGACTGGTGCGGCGGAAGCGGCTTCCCCCCTGATGCGGCACTTCACCGAGCCCCTTTCTCAGCACGAGACTGGAGTCGGCATCGTTGGGATTGGTGCGGCGACCGTAGTCTTCGTGCGTGAGTGTGAGGAAATCGAGTGACGGGTCAAAGCCCCGCAGACTCAGGCGAAACCCGTTCTTCCCTTGGGGCGAACCGTGGCACGCTCCCTGATTGCAGCCGGATTTGCTGAGTGCCGCGATCACATCGGTGTCGAAGTCGACCGGATCGTGCTGCGCATACCCGGCGACATGCACCGGGACTCGCACTTCACCCGCTGAATGACGAACGATGACCTCGGTCGATCCGTGTCCGCGGGGAATGATGCGACCACTCGCAGTGACCAGTGCCACCGTGGGGGCCAGGCTTTCAAAACGCGCCTGACGTGTCTCATCCGCACTCGTGCCGTCCGGCAGTGTCAGCGATACCAGCAACTGTGCCGAAGCCCGATGGCCGTGCAGCTTGATCTCGGCCGGTTCCACGATCAAGCCGGCCATGCATGGCAAGGTCGACATCTGCCCGGCGGCCAATGCCAGAACCGTCGCCATCACATTTCGAATTCGCATGACATCTTCGCCTGTGCGGTTGAAAATTCGTGTCCATACTTCGCGACGGATACGGACGTCCGTCGTGCGACTTCATCACGGTGTCGGCTTTTGAACTTCGATCGGCAAGTTGGGCAAGTTGAAGCTTTCCTCGTACTTGCCGACGAATCCCGCCACCTCGACACGAATGCCGTGGCGGCCGGGGTTGAGTTTGGGATCGACCTTGATGTCCACCTCGACCGACGGCTGCCCGGCGGGAATCTCCACGGTGGCGGGAAAAACAAACCCAGACTGAGGCCCGAGCGTCAGAGTGAGCGGTCCGTCAAACATGGGCATTCGATTGGCAAGCAGTTTCACTCGCACGGTTGCGCCTGGCGGGGCGGTCGGCAGTTCCGGTTCATACGTCGGTCGAAACGCGCTGCGGACATCGAGTGTGAAGGCGCGGACCAGGTTGATTCGACGCCCGTCGATTTCGGCGCTCGCCGTCAGATCGACTCGGTACTTGTTCAGTTGCGTGTTGATCCGATTGAAGAACGTCCCCGAGGCCTTCAGACGGTCCGGCGTGCCGGGGACGAACCGGGCATAAACTTGGTTTCGCTCTTCCTTCTCATCGCCGATCTGGCCACCTTTGACCGTGAACGTGATGGGGGCCGCAAAGCCGGGCTGACGCGTTGTGACGATCGGGAACTCGGCCGTCTGAAATCGCGTGAGCGGAAGTACCGCCTCGGGAAGTTCGACTCCGAACGGTGTCGGCGGGACGACCATCAAGGCGATCTGCTCCTGCAGCGACGGAGGCAGATGCCGCTGGTCTTCCCGCAAGGCGTAGGGAATCAGGTCGACGTTTTTCAACTGGCGATCGACCAGCGGCTTGGTCTTCGCGACCGATTGGATCTTGGCGCCACTCTCCAACGTGCCGGTCCCCACGATCTGCAGCGTGTAGATCCCTTCGGGAGTGCTGGGGTCCGCGATGACGCGGGCGACGAATTCCACCGCGTTGGCGGGAATCACTGCCGGATCGAGCGTCATGCCGGCGGGAGCGCCTCGAAGTTCGAGTTGAATTTCGCCGTTGAACTCGGTCCGCGTCACCTTGATCGGCAGGACTTGGTGGGTTCCCTGTGGCACCGTCAGTTCAGGGGCTTCGGCCAACAACTGAATCTGCGGACCGCCGGTTCGAACATCAATCCGATAGGAAAACTCAGGCCCGCCATCCCGTGACAGTTCGCGCACCTGCAACCGATGCAGTCCCGGCTTGCCGACGGTGAAGGCAAAGCCACCTTCTTCCAGATCGGCGGCGTCATCAACGCGACGCACCTCGCGGCCATCCGCGTCGAACAGAACCAGTTCCAAGTCCGCGGCCGATCCGATGGTCCGGGCGACTCCTTGAAAGGTGAGCTTCTGGTCCTTGGCCAACTCGAACGAAAACCAGTCCCGATCGCCCGGCTTGTCGAACAGACCATTCAGAGTGCCGGGCACCACCGACAGCGTCGCAGTTTCGAGAGTATCGTTCGGCTCAACTTCGCGAGCCGGTGGAAGGTCCGTCACCGTCAACGGAATCCAAGTGGCCGCACTGCCGGGGGACTGACGGATCTCGTG
This sequence comes from Schlesneria sp., assembly GCA_043732205.1. Taxonomy (GTDB): domain Bacteria; phylum Planctomycetota; class Planctomycetia; order Planctomycetales; family Planctomycetaceae; genus Schlesneria. Next base: position 4,123 of record JAYTIB010000138.1, read on the forward strand.
GAAGATCTCACCGAGTGCCGCGGTGCCCGGGATGGTGACCGGGAACTGCCAGCCCGCGATTTGAGGAAACGTCAGCGTGGTCGATTCACCGGCTCGCACTGCGGAGGGAATCGAAACGCGGGCTTCGGGAAAGTCGCCCATGCGCAACACGTAGTGCCAAGTGGGATGCCCTTCGAACCGGGCATCGCGAACTTCCACCGAGTACGTTTCCGCTTCCACAAACCGGTGCGCGAACCGGCAATCAAACAGCAGTCCGACCGAGTGATCGTGTTCGGCGATCAGCTTGCCGGCGGAGTTGCGAATCTGCACCAGCGGGTCGTAGTCCTTGCCCAGACGATTGCCGATGACATCAAACGCGACGCGCTGGTCCTTCGCGACGGTGATCGAGTACCGGTCGATCGTCGCCGGGCGACAGACGGCGGTCACGGTCGCCGGTAGAGTCACCGGGACGACCGCCTCGCGGGGTAGACTGGCGTCGCGGACAAGGACCGGCAATTCATCGACGACGAACAGATGCACGTTGCCCAGACCGCTCCGCGTGGCCAGTCGCAAGCCGTAGACCCCGAGGGGAGCATCGCCGGTCAGTTCGATTTCCACGACCGTCTTTGTCGGACTGCTGTCGGCGGCGACACGTCCCTGAACGGTCCCTTTCGGAAGCGATGTCCACAATCCCACGGCCTGATTGGTCTCCGAGCCGATCACTTGAACCCGGTTCACCATCCCCCGTCGGACCACCGGTGGCGAAAGCTGCTCCACAAACGCTTGAGCCCATCCGAGATCCTGCCAGCAAAGCAGGAACGAAACGGCAGCGGCGGCGAGTTTCAGTCTCATTCGGGGCAAATCCTGATTCGAAAGCCGAGTCGATCAGAAGAAAACGGAAATCTTGGTTCTCGCCGCAAATGTGGGTGAAACCATTTGCCGACGTTTGCCGATGTGGCTAGACTGGCCGTTCCATTTGCGAACGCCAATGGATCGAGATGGTAATCGAACCGCTGACCGAATGCACGACAATAGCGATCACGGAGATTCCGCATGTTGAGCCTGCTGGGGCCGAGCTTTCCAACGATGCATGGAATGAGTCGTCGGGAAATGATTCGAATTGGCGGGCTGTCGATGAGTGGTGCGGCGCTGCCGCATCTGCTCGCTCGAAAGGCCACCGCCGAATCTTCGACAGCACGTGCTCCCGGATTCGGCAAAGCTAAGCGGGCCATCATCCTGTATCTCTCCGGCGGTCATCCCCAGCACGACATGTTCGACCCCAAGCCGGACGCTCCCGCCGAAATTCGGGGTGAATTTGGCACGATCGAGACGTCGGTCCCCACGCTGCGGTTTGGCGAACATTGCCCGCTCTCCGCCAAGCTGATGAACCAGATGGCTCTGATCCGGTCGATGAACCACACCCACAACGACCACGGGCGCGGTTCGTACTGGATGTTCACCGGTTCCATGTATCCGGGATCAGTTCCGGACGTGAACTCGATGTCCCGTCAGGACATGCCGCACCTAGGTTCGTGCCTGGCGAAGGTCGCTCCGGGATCGGGACCGATGTTTCCGTTCATCATTGTTCCGCACCGCATGGACGTGGCCGGAGGTCGCCGTGCCGGACAGTTTGCCGGGATGCTGGGACCGAAATTCGACCCGATGCTGACCGGCGGCAATCCTAATGACGACAATTTCCGCCTCGATCACATCCCGCTGGTTCCCAACGAAGAACCCGGCGTGATTCGTCGTCGGATGGGGCTGGTCGATCAACTCAATCAGCAGGTGGATTACCTGCGGGATCAGGCGCTGTCACAATCGTTGAAAGACAACCAAGTCAAGGCGCTCGATGTCGTCGGATCGGATGCGGTCCGCAAGGCGGCCGATCTGTCAGTCGTTGATTCCACCGTTCGCGAGCGATACGGTCGCAATCTCTTCGGCCAGTCGGTGCTGCTGGGACGTCGATTGCTCCAGGCTGGAACACGTTTGGTTCAATGCAACTGGCAACGCGCTCAAGGCAAGAACGGCTTCGCCTGGGACACCCACTGGAACAATTTCTCGGCTTTGAAAGAAGAGTTGATTCCCGCTTATGACCAGGCGTTCTACGCGCTGATGACAGACTTGGCCGAGACCGGTGAGTTGGCGGAGACGCTGGTCGTCGTCGCATCCGAATTCGGTCGCTCACCAAAGGTCACGCTGCGAAACGGCGGTCGCGAACACTGGCCCGAACTGTACAACATCCTGATGGCGGGTGCGGGAATCCAAGGGGGCCAAGTCTATGGAGCCTCGGACAAGCTGGGTGCCTACCCGGCAGAAAACCCGGTCGGGCCGGCGGACTTTGTCGCCACGGTGTATCACATGCTCGGCATCGACCCGCAGACCGAACTGCACGACCAGCAAAACCGACCGTTCCAGTTGACGAAGGGGAGTCCGTTCCCGTTGCAGATGACTTGAGCCAGATCCCCGCTTCAAACTCCGCGACTCCCACCGATGCATTGAGCTAGTTCGCATTCGCCAGAAATTCGCCGTAACGATTTGGTGACAGCCACCAATAGATAGTTGGTTTGACCTCAGCACGATCCGTTTTTTCGATCGATCCGCAGGCTGCGGGTTCGCAGCGTGTTCCCCAGTCGGAAGGAGTAACGAGAGTGAAGCAATGGCTTCCGATCACAGGCGTTACGAGTGTTCTAGCGGTGTGCGCGTTCGCCGCGTGCGCCTCCGGTAATGACATCGACCGAATCGTCGCCCGGGCGAGCAGCCTGGCCGATCGAAAGATCGATCCCATGCCGGTGGTGGACGACTCGGTCTTTCTGCGGCGGATTTATGTCGACCTGATCGGTCGCATCCCGACAGAGACTGAGGTTCGTGAGTTCGGATTGCAGCCCGCTGAAGGTCGTCGCGAGAAACTCATTGAGGAACTGCTCGCCGACGGTCGGTTCTCAGATCGCTGGACGATCTTCTTCGCCGACATGTTGCGACTCCGGTCGCAAACCAATGGCGGCGCGGCACTGATCGCCTATGTACACAAGGCCGTCCAATCTGGCATGCCCTACGACGAACTGTCGCGACGGTTGATTTACTCCAATGGCAAGGCGGGACGGATTCCCGAGGTCGGTTTCATCCTCGGTGACGACGCCGATCCGCTGGCGATGGCGAGCGTGACATCACAAGTCTTCATGGGCGTGCGGATCGGCTGTGCCCAGTGCCACGACCATCCGTTTGACGTCTGGAAGCGTCGCGACTTCTACGACATGGCGGCGTTCTACGGAAAGACACGCCGGTACGAAAGCCAATTGACCAAGATCGTCTACGCCACTGAAGCCGATCAAACCACCATCCTCTGGCCGCCGGAAGGGGTGGGTCCGGTTGCGGAACGCAAGCCAATCACACCGCGGTTCCCGTTCCCGATTGATGAGTCCAGCAACACCCCCTCCCATATCAAGCGGTTGGCCGCCACGCGCGCCGCCAAGATCGCGGCCATTCCGGTGGTGAGCAAGGGGCCGTCCGTCGACGATCTGCTGGAAAGCACCTCGGACAAAGTGGTCAAGGCGACAACGGGCAAGCTGGCTGAAGAGTTGGCCACCGCCGATGCCAAGAAAGACATTCGAAAGATCGATGTCCTCAAAGGTCTTTACAAACAAAGTGAATGGCGTGAGCAGTTGGCGGACTACGTGACCGATCCGCGAAACCGTTACTTCTCCAAGGCGATTGTCAATCGAGTCTGGAAAACGCTGATCGGCCGTGGATTTGTCGAGCCGGTCGATGACTTCCGAGCCGACAATCCCCCGGCACTCCCCGAAGCTTTCGACTATCTGGCCGATGAGTTTGTCGCGAGTGACTTTGATCTGCGAACACTCGTCAAATTGATTGTCAGCAGCGAAGCCTATCAGCGGGGTCACGCCCCCTCTGACATCGACGAGCCGACCCGCGTCGCGATGGAAACGCAACTGCTGGCAACTCCCGTTCGCCGGATGTACGCCGAGTCCCTGTACGACAGCGTGGTGACCTCCGGCCACCTGTTTGAGCCCAAGCACAGTCCCGGCAAGAACGAGCGGATCATTCGCGAAGTTGTCCGTGTTCCCAAGGGAGGCAAGCCGGGTGAGATCGCCAAGGCGGTCGACCTGATCCAGCCCAAAGGGGGCACGATGATGGCCGCCGGTGCTGGTCCGGCGATGGCCGCCGCGGGCTACGGACTCGAAGATGCGATCGAACTCGACTTCAACTCGATTCTCAAGGAAATGGGTGAAGAGGAAGTCGCTCTCGACGAGATGAAAGCGATGTCCAAGGAGGAGCTCGAAGCACAGCGCATGATGCAGCAGCGGATGATGCGCAGTTCGACCGAATACGAGGACAAGTTGGTCACGCGGATCGTCGACGACAATCCCGTGTTCAACACGTCGCTGCGAATGCAGTCCCCCGCCCCCGAAGGTCACTTCCTGCGGATCTTCGGCCAGCCTAATCGGTCCGATCTGGGCGACCTCCGTGATGACAGTGCCTCCATGCGTCAGGCGCTGATGATGCTGAACGGTCGCATCACCCACGAGGCGGCTCGTGTTGGTGACCTCGAACCGATGTACGCGCTGCTCACCGGCAGGTCGGCCAATCTCGATCAAGCCATCCAGTTGGCCTACATGGAGATCCTGACCCGCAAGCCGACAGTTGTGGAAGTCACAGACGCGAAGCAAATCATCGGTGATGCCTCCAATTCCCTGGAGGGCATGGCCGACCTGCGATGGATTCTGATGAACTGCAATGAATTTCGATTCCTGCCGTAACCGTCTCCCGTGGCCGAAGTCGGCAGGCTTCGCTCGGGCGGCAACAACATGCTGAATTCGCGTGGATTCAGCAACGCGAATTCAGTTTCGAACGACTCCAAACTCTTCCATTCGAACCAGACCGAAAGGGTGTTTCCATGTTGAACCAAGGTTGTCTCGACTATCGCCTGTCCCGTCGCTCGGCTCTCGCAGCCGGTGGTGCCACATTGCTGGGGATGAGCGTCAAGGGCCTGTTGGCCGCCACGGGCAAGGACCATGCCGCCAAGGCCGAGCATGTCATTCTGTTCTGGAATGGCGGCGGGATGTCACACATCGACACCTGGGATCCGAAGCCAGGTCGCCCGACCGGTGGCGAGTTGAGCGCGATCAAGACCAGTGCTCCGGGAATCGAAATCTCCGAGATCTTCCCGGCCCTTGCCGAACAAATGCACCACTGCTCGCTGATCCGCTCAATCGCCGGAACCCAGGGCGACCACGGACGCGCGACGCATCATGTGCAGACGAGCTACCTGCCCTTCCCGAACCTGATTTATCCGGGGATCGGCTCGGTGGTCACGCACGAGCTACCCAACATGGGTGACCTGCCCGCGTACATCAGCATCAGCGGTCAGGCACCACGCGCCGGGTATCTCGGCCAGAAGTGCGAAGCCTATTACGTCTCCAATCCAGGCGACAAAGACCCGTACCTGGCCTTCCCCGAAGGGATCGCCGAGGTCCGTGGAAACAAGCGTCTGGAAGCCCTGGCCCGCTACAACCAGCGGTTCACCGGCAACAGCACCGATCAACGGTTGAAGGCGACGGAGACGTCGATCGAAGAAGCCGTCGAGTTGATGCGCAGCCCCGCTCTGGAAGCCTTCGAATTCTCCAAGGTTCCCGCCAAGACCGTGGCCCGCTACGGGAACACGCCGTTCGGTCGCGGAGCACTGCTCGCCAAGCGGCTCGTCGAAAAGGGTGTTCGTTTCGTGCAGATCAATCGTGGCGGCTACGACACCCACTCGATGAACTTCCCTGCCATGCGCGACCACGGCGAAGTGATGGACCCCGCCCTGGGTTCGTTGATCAGTGATTTGGCCGAAACCGGAATGTTGCAGAAGACGCTGATCATCATGCTCAGCGAATTTGGGCGGACTCCCAAGATCAACAAGGACGCCGGTCGCGATCACTGGGCATCGGTTTTCAGTTGCTTCCTCGCCGGCGGCGGGATCAAGGGTGGCACGGTCATCGGGTCTTCGGACGCAGACGGTGCCGAACCCAAGGACAATCCGGTCAAGGTGCAGGACATCCACGCCACCATTTGCCACGCGCTGGGGATCGATCCCAACAAGGAAGTGATGACCCCGCTGTCACGGCCGATGAAGCTGGTCGACAAGGGGACCACGATTTCCGGTCTGTTTGCCTGATCGAAGGCCCCTTGGCTGCGCCGGGTGAGTCTCAACAGAATTCAGGACAACTGTGAGTGGCTCTGGCGACTCACAGTTGTTTTGATTTACGACGTGGCGATCTTCCGACAACGGATTGTTCGGCGGTCTCTGCGAACCGTTCGCTCGCGGGATGGCGGTTGCCGTTCAGCGGCCATTGACGGTCTCGGTTTGTCTTCGTCAGATTCGTCGCACACGACGTGTGACCGTTCTGGGTCGGGGACTTGCCGTCGTCAATGGTGGGAACAGGGTTGCACGCGCCTGCCCGCCCTCCGTAGTTTGTTCCGGCGACGCCACTCACTGCGAGTGCCGCTGTTGGATTAGAGGAAGGTCGACTTCGAATGCACAAGTGTCTGATCGTTGCCGTGGTTCTTGTTGTTTGTCGCACAGTCGCCGCCCAGCAGCCTCCGGCGACGGAAGACCCCGCCGGCACCGCGGTCCGCGGTTCGATTGTTGAAGACCGTGCGGCGAAGAAGCTGATCGAAGCGGGCGATGCCCGGCTCGACGCCAACGAGGCCGCGAAGGCGGTCGAGATCTGGAAGTCGGTCATCGAGCGGTATCCCCGCAGCCGGCTGCGGTTCGACGCGCATCTGAAACTCGGCAATTACTTCCTCGATCGCGAGCGGGTCTACGACCGTGCCCGTGTCCACTTCGAGGCCGCTGCCGCGGAAGACAACGCCAGCGAAGAACAGCGGGCCGAAGCGACGCTGAAGCTCGGCGCCTGCTTTTATCACACGCGCAACTTCGGCAAGTCGTTCCAGGTGATGCGCGATGTGATCGAGAAATTTCCGGTCAGCCCGCAGGTGAACGAGGCGTACTACTACATCGGGCTGGGCCATTTCCAACTCGGTCATTACAGCCGCGCGATCCAGGCGCTGGAGAAGGTCGGCACGACGTTCTCGGGTGAACCGGGAAAGGGTGAAAAGCTGGAGGCCGGGAAGCGGTTGTTCGTCCGCATTGAGGACGCCGACCTGGCGGTGCTCGATCCGAATCAATCGGTGAAAGTCACGTGCCGCGCGAGCAGTGGTGATGAGGAAACCATCGACTGCTTCCCGGTGGGACGCAGTGTGCGGCTGGCGATCGGCTCCGTTCCGACACACTTGGGCAAGCCGGTCTCCGGAAACGGGACGCTGGAAGTTCACGGCGGCGACAAGGTGCAGGTCACATACACCGACGAGCACACCGCGGACAAGAAGGTCAACATCAAAGTGCTGAAGGACGTCACCGTGGTGGGCACGGCGATGGTCGCCGTGACCGACGGAGCGTTTTCGGAAACGGTCAACGGGGCCGTTCTGGGCAAGGGGGTGAACTTCCGGGTCATTGATGCCGACGGAGACACCTCGGATGCCGCCGACAAGATCAATGCGGCCGTTCATGTCTACCGGTTGAAGACCGATGAGGAACTCGAGGCCGAAGCGATCGCCCTCGCCAAGCTGCCGGTCGAGGCCGCGCCGGCCAATCCGGCCAATCCCGCGAAGCCCCGTGTCGCGCTGGGCAAGGACGGTCTGCCGGAAATCGATCACTGGAAAGTGGTCGACACGGTGAAGGTCGTCCTGACCGAATCCAAACCGCCAAACATCACCGGTGAACGTGCCTCGGCGACGAAGTCCAACCCGGCTGACGCGACCGCAAATCCCGCCGACAAGCCGGGCGATGTCAAGCCGGCGCCCGCGGCCGGGCAGGCACCAACGACTCCCGCAGACAAGGACACCAGCATCCACTCGGGCGTGTTCCATGCGACCGTGTCGCTGATCAAGACGGACAAGATCATCCCGAATGACGACATTCTGCAGGCGCTCCCATCGGATGAAATTCGACTGGTCTACCTGGACGAAATCCACACCCGCGACGGCACGCGGCAGGTTCAGGCGGTGGCCCGGTGTCTCGAGGGAAACATCGGCGGGGTGCGCGTGACCAAGGCCGAGATCTCGGACCAAGAACTGAAGATCCACACGCAATTGCGGACGGCCGACGCCCTCACTCAGATCGCCAACCGCTACAAGGAATTCGGACTGCACGCGAAGGCCAACGAGAAGTACGCGCAGGCCCTGGCCGTCTGCGAGGAAGTCGCCGACGAAGCCCGCAAGCTGCGGGGCAGCCTGCTCGAACAACTCTACGTGCAGTTGTGGAACATCTACTTCGCGATGGACAAGCTGGAACTCTCCGCGGCGATGTGTGAACGCCTTCAAAGCGAGTTTCCCAACAGCGGATTCGTCGATGACGCGCTGCTGCGGTTGGCGGAAGTCGCCCGCAAGCAGGGGAATCTGGAACGGGCCGTCGGCGTCTACAGCCGCTTGGTCGGGATGCAAACCAGCCAGTTGCGCGGCGAGGCCCAGTTCGGCGTGGCGGAGTGCTATGAAGCGATGGCGGCCAAAGCCGTGGGCGAGGGGGCGGCCCAACTGCGGGACCGCGCGTTCCAGGAGTTCAAGCGGGTGTACGACCAGTTCCCCGAAAGCGGCCGCGTCGGTGAGGCGGTTGCCAAGATGGCGAACTACTACTACATTCAGAAGGACTACGCCCGCGCGATCGACACGTTTGAAACGGTGCTCAACAACCAGCCGGACGCGAAGTTCCTCGACGTGATCCTGTTCAACTACGGCCGCTGCCTGTTCCGCATGGACCGCAAGGCGGAAGCCCAGCGGCGGTTCGAACAGTTGATCAGCGAGTTCCCCGAAAGCCCGCTGGCCGCCGACGCCAAGAAGATCTCGGACGCGCTGGCCAAGTCTGAAAAATGACACCCGTTGATTCCGGTCGGGCCACTTGCCGGCTCGACCATTGCCCCGCCCCACCGCCTGCCTGTTGACATCCACAACCCGAAGTCATTCGGAACATCGATTCATTCGGAAGACTGACCATGACACGATCGCGCATTCTTCTCGTCGGGCTGATGACGTTGGTCTCCTCCTCCTCGTGGGCACAGCAGCCGGCCCCGGTTGTCGATGAAGTTGGCCAGCAGGCGGCGGCGCTGGAAGCCGAGTTGGGCAAGTTCAAGGACTCATCACCCGAAGCGGCTGCCGCGATGGTCAAGCTGGCCGATCTGTACCACCGCGATGGCCGGCTGTTCGGGCTGGTGCGTGTCGCGCAGCAGTTCGTCGCGTCGCATCCGACCGATCCCCGTCACGCCGCGATGATGCTGAAGCTGATTGACGCGCAAGAGGGACTCTCCCGCAACAAAGACCTTTGCGCGACAATCCGGCAGTTCATCAGCCGCTATCCGACTGCTGCCGAAGCTCCCGCGCTGGAGATGCGCCTCGCCGACTCACTCCAACAGCAGGAAGACCGGTTGAAGTCCGCCGAAGCCTGCCGCGTCATCTGGCAACGCCAGGGGGCCAACGACATCGGCCGCCGTTACGGCGTGGCGGCGATTCAACTGTACTCGGCGATCGGTTCCCCCGAGTCGATTACATTGGCCGCCGTGGTGGGCGAAGAGATGGTGGACCGGCTGCCGGTCGGCGAATTCAGTCGGCAAGTCGGATCGCAGGCGTTCTACGAGTACCGCCGGATTGGACTGTGGGCCAAGAGCACCGCGCTCGGCGCGAAACTCTTTCAGAAGGGACTGGCGGGAGACCCGGAATCGCAGCGTCAACTGCACCTGTTGATGGCCGAGAACAACGGCAACATCGGACAGCAGGCCAACTCCGCGCAAAGCCTGCAACAGGCGCGGGCCATCCGCGACGACCAGTTGACGCACTACAACCTGATCTACCGCCTGTATCACGCGGCCGCGAAGCCGAACGAACTCGAACCACTCGTCAACCAGTACCTGCAAAAGTATCCGCTGCGGCCGGACCGGTTTCATGCCCTCAGCTATCTGGCCGTCTCCTGCTCGAACAACGGTGAAAAGCCGCGGGCCGTCGCCCTGTTGAAAACGATGCTGGCCGAAGACCCCGTGACGAACGGCAATGCCCAAATCTTCGTGCGGGACAACGGCGCGGAACCCGCGCAACTGGCCGACACCGAGCAGCAACTGTTGCAGGCCATCGTCCAGAACAAGCCCGGCACCTACTTCCTGCGCTACGCATTGGCGTTCGATCTGTACCGGGACCGGACCAAGGATCTGGTGAAAGCCAAAGCCGTGCTGCGGGATCTGATTTCCAAGACACCCAGCAATGACGGGCACACCACGGGTGCCGTCGACTGGCTGCTGTACAGCAGCACCGACGACAACGAATTCCGCAGCGACCTGAACCTGGTGCTTGCCGCCCGCCGCCAATATGCGCATCTCGGTGCGCTCCGCGATGCCGTGAAGAACTGGGTGGCCGCGGCCCGTCAGAACAAGGACTATGTCGCCCGCGCGAACATCGCCGCCGAGGAATTGAAGAAGTCGAACGCCGACCCGCTGATCACCGCCTGGACCGAACAGCGGAACAACCAGTATCCGCCGGGCGAGGCCATCCGCGATCAGATGCTGCTACCGGCCACGTTCAATGCGATGAGCGATGACGCGGCGCGCATGCTGTTGCAGACGCAGTCCGAATGGTTCCGCCACTACTCACCAGGCAACAAGCGCGGCGAGAACATGCGCGTCTACCGCCAGTACGCGGCCCGCTTCCCGCTCGATTTCCAGGTCGCCCTGTGGTGGCTGGAAGCCTCGACCGATTACGGCAAGGCGGAAGACTGCAAACCGGCCGCGCAGCATATTCTCAAGTTCGTCCCCGAACGGTCCCACGGCGACGATTGGCGGCGGCTGATGATCGCCGTCGACCGCAACATGAGCGACCCCGCCCTGGCCCGCGCCGTTTGGAACTGGCTGCAACAAGCCCAGCAGAAATTCGGCGACGAGCCGTCGTACGCCAGCGGCATCGGCGACGCATTGTTGAAGGCGGCGATGGAGCAGGAAGCGGTCCAGCACTGGACCAAGTATCTGACGTTCAACCGTCACTCCGCGGAATCGCGAGAATGCGCCCTCCGCCTGCTGGGACGGATCAAGGATCCGGCGCAGCGCATCGCGTTCATCCAGGAACAGGCGCGGCACGACACCGACTTCCACGGTCGGTACGCGCAGTGGCTGGCGGATGAATACCTGAAGGTCGGAGACGTCGCCAATTTTGAACGGATCCTGAAGGAGACCCGGACCCGCCAGAACGAGCGTCCGTTCCGTTCGGGCGACTTCGAAATCCACTCGATCAGCGCCTGGCTCGACCCCATCCGGGCGAACGTCGAAATGAAGCCGGAGATCAAGACCCGATTCATCACGGCCCTCCGCGACTTTCAGATCCAACCGGCGGCGACGGGCGCGGAACTGGCATTGATCGAAGCCCAGCCGGTCGACCCGAACGCCCGGATGCCGCGTCTGCTGCAACTGCAACGCGCGACGCGGACGGTGGGCAACGAGTACTACGACTGGGACCGCATCACGCCGTTCGCGCAGGCGGCCGTCGGTCGCAAGGACTACGTGGCGGCGGCCGTGATGACGACCGGGATGCTGGCCAACATTCCCAACGTCGACCCCGCACGCAAGAAGGTGATCCGCGATCTGGCCACGCAATCGCTGTCCCGCATGGGGGGCGTCGGTCTGACGATCGACGATTCCAGTCCGCTCGCGCCGCTGTTGCAGGCGGCGATGTACTTCCGTCTGGGTGATGATCGCATGGCATTCGACGCCTATCTCGCCAACAAGACACTGTTCAACGAGAACCGCAA